>NZ_JBNCKS010000001.1:0-75104 GCF_049841635.1 Micromonospora sp. DT44
TTCACCGTCGACCCCTGCAACCTCCAACTGCTCTACCAAGGCCGATCGCCCTCCTCCAACGGCGTCGACTACGGCCTCCTGCCCTACCGCCCCGGCCTGCTCACCCTGCAACGCTGACCCGAACCACCACCCGCAGGGCGGGCCCGGCACCACGCCGAGCCCGCCCCGCGTCTCGTCCACCGGCCCCCGCCTCTGCCAGGCTGGGGGCATGCCCTTGAGCGCTCACCACCTCAGAACATCGGTCGCCGTGTCCGACATCGCGCGGGCGGTCGCCTTCTACGAAGGCAAGCTGGGCCTGCGGGCGCTGCGGTCCGCGCCCAGCGCCCAGACCCCCGACGGCAGCCGCATCTACGCCTCCGGCGGCGGACCGGCCCTCAACGTGTACCAGTCGGTCACCGCCGGGACGACCGAGGCAACGCTGGCGACGTGGTACGTCGACGACCTCGACGAGATCGTCGACGAACTCACGGCCGCCGGCGTCGACCTCGTGCGGTACGAGCAGTTCGAGCACGACCCGAAGGGGATCACCGCGCGGGCCGGAGGTGGTCGTATCGCCTGGATCCAGGACCCGGACGGCAACACGTTCGCCATCGAGGCGGATGTCTGACCGACCGCACGTCCAGTGGCGCTGGCGCTCACAGATTTCGTTCCACTTCGGTCAGCCGCTCGCTGAGAAATGCCCGTTCGACGTCGTTGTCGGTGAGGGTCAGGGCCTCCTCGTAGGCCGTCCGGGCCGGCCGCCACTGCCCCAACTGGCGCAGGAAGTCGGCCCGGGCGGCACTCAGGTATCCGTACGTGGCGAGGGCCGGGTCGGCGAGCAGTGGATTCAGCGCGTCGAGGCCGGCCCGGGGGCCGTCGCGCAGCCCGATCGCGACGGCCCGGTTGAGATCGACCACGGGAGAGGGCCAGATCCGGAACAGGGTGTCGTAGAGCGCGACGATCTGGGCCCAGTCGGTGTCCTGCCAGCTCGGCGCCTCGGCGTGCAGGGCGGCGATCGCCGCCTCCAACGCGTACCGCGTCGGAGGCCGACGACGCAGCGCGTCGGCCACCAGAGCCCGGCCCTCGGCGATGAGCTGCCGGTCCCAGCGCGAGCGGTCCTGCTCGGACAGCAGCACCAGACGCCCGTCCGCGGATCTGCGGGTGTCCTGGCGGGCGACGTTGAGCAGGAGCAACGCGAGCAGCGCGCTGATCTCGGCGTTGGTCGGCATCAGCAGATGCAGCATGCGGGCCAGCCCGACCGCGCTGTCCACCAGATCCTGGCGGACCAGCTGGGCGCCGAGCGGCGCCGTGTGGCCGGTGGTGAAGATCAGGTGGACGACCTCCAGGACGGCGCTCACCCGCTCCTCGAGCTGGTCCGGGCCCGGCACCCGGTACGGGATGCGGGCCGCGGCGATCTTCTTCTTGGCCCGGGTGATGCGGGCGGCCATGGTGGCCGGCTGCACGAGGAACGCGCGGGCCACCTCGGGCGTGGACAGCCCGCACACCAGGCGCAGCGTCAGGGCGACCTGGGCGTCCCGGGCCAGGGCCGGGTGTGAGCAGGTGAAGATGAGGCGCAGCCGGTCGTCGACGAGGCCGTCCTCCGGCCCCGGCGTGGTCTCGTCGGCCACGAGCAGGGGCATCTTGCGACGGAACACCGATTCGCGGCGCAGGACGTCGCGGGCCCGGTTGCGCGCGATGGTGGTCAACCAGGCTCCCGGCCGGTCCGGAATGCCGGCCTGCGTCCAGGTCTCCAGGGCCTGCGCGAACGCGTCCTGGGTGCACTCCTCGGCCAGGTCGAGGTCGCGGGTCAGGTGGGCCGTGGTGCTGAACACCTGGGCCCAGTCGCGGCGGTGCGCCTGGGCGACCGCCGCGACGACCTCGTCCTTCGTCCGTGGGTCGGTCACGTCAACCGTGGTCGACCACGGGGCGGATCTCCACACCGCTGTGCGACGCGCGCACCTCCGGGAGCAGTTTCGCCAACGACAGCACCTCGTCCAGGTCGGTGGCCTCGAGCAGGTAGTAGCCGCCGAGCGCCTCCTTGGTCTCCAGGAACGGGCCGTCGGTCGTCGTGATCTGGCCCATCGAGTCCGAGCGCAGCGTGGTGGCCGTGGACGCCATCTCCAACTGCTTCCCGTCGATGATCTGCGTCCCGGCCTTCCCGGCGAACGCCTCGTGCGCGGCGTCGTGCGCCTTCCACTGCTCGTCGGTCATCGCCTCCCACTGCTGGGCGTCGCCGTAGATCAGAATCATGTACTTGGCCATGGCTCAAGTCCTGTCCGTGTGCCGGCCCCCTCGGTGGTGGGCCCCTACAGTACGACGGCTCGGGCGGGCGGTAGATCGACAGTCACGCCGCACAGTTTGATCCTGGACTTCGCGGCGATCGGGCTACGGCTGGTTCCCGACCAGGCCCTACACCTGAGCGCCCTCGTTCGACATGATCTCGACGTACCCGTCGGCGCCGTGCACCCGGATCCGCTGCCCGTCACGGATGAGCCTGGTCGCGTCCGGCACGCCGACGACGGCGGGCAGGCCGTACTCCCGGGCGATGACCGCCCCGTGGGTCATGAGGCCACCCACCTCGGTGACCAGTCCGGCGACCGCCACGAACAGCGGTGACCAGCTCGGGTCGGTGTACGCGGTGACCAGGATGTCGCCCGGTTCCAGGTCGGCCTCGGCCAGGCCGGGAAGGACGCGGGCGCGACCCTCGACGATCCCGTCGGAGACGCCGAGACCGACAAGCGCGCCGGCCGGCACGTCATCGCGTCGGTACGCCCCGGAGATGCCCTCTCCCTCCGAGGTGAGCACCCGGGGCGGGGTGAGCGTCTGGTGCGTCCGGAACGCCTCCCTGCGCCGCTCGACGAGGTGATCGTCGATCCGGTGCGTCCGTACGACGTCGTGCAGCTCGGCGAAGGTGAGGTAGAAGATGTCGTCGAGCTGGCGCAGCACGCCTGCCTCAAGGAGGCGTCCCGCCTCCCGCAGCAGGGCCTGCTTGTAGACGAGGTAGCGGCTGATGATCGCGTACTTCGGGTACTCCCGGTACCCGATGAAGGTGCGAACCCGGTCGAACATCCGAGCGGTCTCGTCGGCCTTGCGCACCCCGTCCGGCAGGGCGCGCAGGCGTTCCAGCAGCTCCTCGCGCTTGCGCTGGGCCTGCTCGCGCCCCTGCGCGAAGCGCCGTGCGGCCGCGCCGCGCTCGTGCAACCTGATGTTGTCGAGGATCAGGGGTACGAGCGTGGTGGGACGTTCGGTCCAGCGCGGCCTCGTGATGTCGATCTCGCCGACGCAGCGCATCCCGTACCGGTCGAGATAGGCCCGGATGGCGTCGCGCGCCTGGCTGCCGCCCGGCAGCCTCGGCAGCTCGTCGAGGAAGCCGTCGTCGTCGACGTCCCGCAGGAACGTCACCACCTCGGGGTACGGACGGATCGCGTCCGCGACGTCGAGCAGCGCCAGGCCCATCTCCGACGTGATGTTGCCGGGGGCCGACAGGGTGAGGGTGTCGGCGGCGTTCCGCTCACCCAGCCATCCGGCGAGCTGTTCGTTGAGCCACCAGGTGGCCTCCATCCCCGCCATGATCGCCTGCATGCTCAATGGATCGGCGAGCAGCCGTTTGTGCTCCTCGAATGCGGTGCGCAGGAAGTCGAACAGCGCCGGTCCGGTCACCGTCGCGATGTCCCGTCGCAGCGCGGCGAGGGACGTCCGGCTGCGCTCGACCAGTTCGGTGACGATGGCCGGATCGTTCTCGATCGTGGCCGGCGTGCCGCCGAGCCGGGGGACACGGGGAGCGTCGTCGGTCCGCGTCGGTACGAAGTCGGGGCGGGCGAGGAGGGTCTCCAGCGCGTCCCGGGCCAACGGATCGGACCTGCCCATCATCTCGAGGAAGCCGGCACGGCTCGCGGGCGACGCCAGGATTCCGATGGCGTCCACGAAGAGCCGCCCACCGGCCTCGTGCATCGGCGCCATCGCCGTGAGCTGCCACATGGACAGTCCCAGCGGCTTCAGGGCGTCGGTCATCATCTGCTGATGCCCCACGGACAGGTAGACGTGGTTCTCCCCGTCCCGGGCGGCGGCGGGTATGGGGAACAGCGTGGTGATCGGCCGGCTCTGGACGATCTGGACGTCGCCGTCGGCCAGGCACCACTCGATGTCCTGCGGGCAACCGAAGCCCGCCTCGATGCGCCGCCCCACCCGTACCAGCCCAAGGACCTGGTCGTCCGTCAGCGCCGGCCGGCCCTGCCGGTCCGCGCTGATCGCCCGTCGGGCGGTGCCGCCGCCCGGGAGGGCGTCGATGGCGAGGCGCTTGACGGCGATCGACCTGTCGACGATCGCGTCGTCGCGCACCCGGTAGGCGTCCGGGTTCACGAGCCCGGAGACCAGAGCCTCGCCGAGACCGAAGCTGGCCTCCACGGAGGCGACCCTGCGGTTGGACGTGACCGGATCGGCCGTGAACAGCACACCGGCCGCCTGCGGGAACACCATCTTCTGCACGACGACCGCGAGGTGGACCGCCCGGTGGTCGATGCCGTTGCGCTGCCGGTAGCTGACGGCCCGCTCGGTGAAGAGCGAGGCCCAGCACCGGCGGACGTCTGCGAGGACGGCCTCCGTGCCCCGGACGTTCAGGTAGGTGTCCTGCTGTCCCGCGAAGGAGGCCGTCGCGAGGTCCTCCGCGGTGGCGCTGGACCGGACGGCGTAGGCCGTGTCCGCGCCGTGGCGGCGCAGGGCCGCGCCGATCGCCGTCACCACGTCGTCCGGCGGGACGATCGCTTCGATGCTTCGGCGGATCTCCGCGCTGAGGGCACGGATCGTGTCCCGGTCGTCCGCCGCGAGGCGCGACAGACGGTCGAGGTGATCCGCCATCGCGGACGCCTCGGCCACAACCCGTCGGAACGCATCGGTCGTCACACAGAAACCGGGCGGTACGCGGACGCTGTCGATCCGAGTCAGCGCCCCCAGCCGGGCGCCCTTGCCGCCGACGAGCGCGACCCGCGTCTCGTCGACCTCGTCGAGATCCCACACGTACCGGTCCGTCATCGCGCCACCTCGGCCCGGACGGTCGGCGTGAACACTCGTGCCCTGCACAACACACCCACGTGGTGCCCCGATTCTTCGCATCGTTCCGTCTCCGGCCGACGATTCTGCGTCACGACGGGGGTCTTGCGGCAAGGGCCCGGTCGCGATATACGTTAAAGTGGGAGCGGATACCGGTGGCGTTTTCCGGCCACGAATGGAACGCCACGAATGAAAATCGCGAAAAAGCGGCGCGATCCCCGCTGACGAGGCGCGAGAGGGAGCTGCCGTGACAGCGGCCACGCAGATCCTCTTCGTCCAGGGCGCCGGCCCCGGCACGTACGACGAGTGGGACAGCCGGATGGTCGAGAGCCTGCGGCGCGAACTCGGCGACTCGTACGACGTCCGCTATCCGCGCCTGCCCGACGAGGGCGATCCGCGCTACGCCACCTGGAGCGCTGCCGTCCGCCGGGAGATCGCGGCCCTGGACGACGGCGCGGTCGTGGTCGGCCATTCGGTCGGCGGGGCGATCCTCGCCCACGTGCTCGCCGAGCGGCCACCGGAGCGTGAGCTGGCGCTGATCGTTCTGGTCGCAGCTCCGTTCGTCGGGGCGGGCGGTTGGCCCAGCGACGAGTTCGAGTTGCCGGGCGACCTCGGTGCCAGGCTGCCGCGCGGCGTGCCGGTGCGGGTGTTCCACGGCCTCGGGGACGAGACGGTGCCACCGTCGCACGCCGATCGCTACGCGCAGGCGCTGCCGCAGGCGCTCCTGTACCGGCTCCCGGGGCGCGACCATCAGCTCGACGACGACCTCGGCGAGGTGGCGCGGGTGATCATCCGGGACGCCGCGTCCGCGCGCTGAGCGCAACTTCCTGGTCGTGGCCCTCGTTTGCTGCGTCGGACGTCACTTTGACGGCACAGGCTAATGGTATTAGCCTTGAGCTAAGATGATTAGCTTGGAGGCTTCGATGACCGAGTACCTGAACGTGGACGGCGGCACCCTGGCGTACGAGGTGACCGGCGCCTCCGGGCCGCTCGTCGTGCTCGCCCACGGCATGGGTGACAGCCGCGAGGCGTACCGTTTTGTCGTGCCGCGCCTGGCGGCCGCCGGCTACCGGGTGGCCGCGGTCGACCTGCGCGGTTGTGGCGAGTCGAGCGTCGGCTGGCGCTCCTACAGTCGCACCGACATCGCGGGCGATCTGCTCGCCGTCATCCGCCACCTGGGCGGCCCGGCCGTGGTGGTCGGCCATTCGATCTCCGGTGGCGCCGCCACCATCGCCGCCGCCCGTGCCCCCGAGTCGGTCGCCGGAGTCGTCGAACTGGCCCCCTTCACACGTAAGCAGTCGATCAAGCTGGGTGACCTGCGGGTCTCCCGTTACCGCCGGGGCATCGCCCGGCTGCTCGGTGCCGGCCTGTTCGGCAGCGTCCGGCTCTGGCGCAGCTATCTCGACGTGGCCTACCCGGGCCGCAAGCCGGCCGACTGGTCCGCCCGTACGGCCCAGATCGACGCCATGATGCGCGAACCCGGCCGGATGGCGGCGATGCGCAAGATGGGCGGGTCCGCGCCGACCGACGCCGGGGCGCAACTGGCTAACGTCCGCTGTCCGGTCCTGATTGTCGAGGGCACGCTCGACCCGGACTGGACCGACCCGCGCGCCGAGGGCGCGGCCATCGTGGCCGCGCTGCCGGCCGGGCTGGGCCGGCTCGAGATGGTCGAGGGCGCGGGTCACTACCCGCACGTGCAGTACCCCGACGAGGTGGCGACCCTGTTGCTCGCCTTCCTGGCCGCTCACGCCCACGCCTGATCGGCGGTCAGGCCAGCAGTTGCTCCCGCATCCGCGCGCCCAGGTTGATCCGTCCCACCGGATGTCCGGCGTGCGGATCGTGGACGTCGAGGCTGTTGTTGCGGCGCATCAGCGCGCGGACCGGCGGCGGCAGTCGCGGTGGGTCGTCCATGGCCGCGAGGATCTGCGCGGCGCTCGCGATCAGTCGATCGACCAGGGCTGCCCCGTCGGTGTCCACCCGCACCCGGCCGTACTCCCAGCCGGCGGTGGTGAGGTCGAGCACCTCGAACATGTGGGTCACCAGCGGCGCCGGATCGGTCACCCGGTCGAGCCGGGCCGCGCGACCGCCGACCACCGCGACAGCGGCGGCCACCTGCGCGTACGGGTGGAAGCCGCAGGGCAGTGCGAACAGCGGCCAGCGCAGTCCGGGGCCGGCCTCCGACCACAGTTGCCGGTAGTTGCGCCGGTTCAGGAGGAGTCGCCGGCCCGTCCGACGGTGAATGTCCTGGGCCTGCGCCCGAAGATCGAGGTGCGCCTCGTCGGCGACCTGGTGCAGGACGCGGGCCGCGACCACCAGTCCGTCGTCCCCGTTCAGCATCCCGGTCGCCGCCTCGACCTGCGCGGGGAACGGGGTCCGCTCCCGCGGGCCGTATCCGTGCTGGAGGTCTCGCAGCAGCGCCTGCTGCCGCTGCGGGTCGAGCTGGACCTGTCCGCCGCCCAGCAGCCGCTGGAGCCAACGCATGTCGCCTCGTTTCAGCAGAGCCGTCCCGAACTGTCGCCATGCTATGCGGCGGGGGATCATCGCGTGTCGCAGGGGTGTGGGGTAAAGGCGAAATCCACATTCCAGCGTGTCGTTTAGTGAGGGCTATCTATATTGACGTCGATCGTCGACCGGGGACAGGATCTCGGCACCACCACCACCGCGATCTCCCTTGGGAGGCGTCATGCCCCGTCCCCGCCTGCCGCTCCTGCGGGCAGCCGCCCGACTGGCCGTACTCGCCACGGCCACCGTCGGCGTCCTGCTCGCCGTCACCACCCCCGCCAGCGCCGCGGTCCCCTCCGGCCGCTACGTCGCGCTGGGCGACTCGTACACCGCAGGTCCCCTGATCCCGACCCAGGTGGACCTCAACTGTCTACGGTCGAACCGCAACTATCCCTCCCTGGTCGCCGCGGCCGCCGGCTCGACGTCGTTCGCGGACGTGAGCTGCTCCGGGGCCACGACCGACGACATCCTCTACGGCGGCAGCGGTCAACTGGGCATCAACCTGCCGCCGCAGCTCAACGCGGTCACCTCGAGCACATCGTTGGTGACGGTGCAGATCGGCGGCAACGACATCGGCTTCTCCGGCATCATCGGCGAGTGCGCGGAGGCGAGCCTCAGCAGTCCCCTCGGCTCGCCGTGCAAGAACCGGTACACGGCCGGCGGCACCGACCAGTTGCAGGCCCGGATCGCGGCGACGGTGCCGAAGGTGACCACCGTGCTCCAGTCGATCCGCCGGGCCGCGCCCAACGCGCGCGTCGTCGTCCTCGGCTATCCGGCGATCCTGCCCGACAGCGGGTACGGCTGCTGGCCGGTGGTCCCGATCGCCTACCAGGACGTGCCGTACCTGCGTGGCATCGAGAAGTCGCTCAACGCCATGCTGGCCAGCGCCGCGGGCGCGAACGGCGCCACTTACGCCGACGTCTACACGCCGTCGATCGGTCGGGACGCGTGCAAGAGCAGCGGCACCCGTTGGGTCGAGGGTCTGGTGCCGCAGAACTCCGCCGCGCCCTTCCATCCGAACGCCCGTGGTGAGCAGGGCATGAGCACCGCGCTGCTCGCCACCCTGAGCTGACCGGGCGCGACCGCCGCAGCCGGCCCCGCCGTACGACGGCGGGGCCGGACCGTCCGCACCGCCACCGCCGGACACTGTCCGAGGTCCGTGCCAGGATCCCCGCCGTGGATGGATGGACGGCGCCACCGACGACGACCTGAGGTCGGCGTACGAGAGGGCGCTGACCGCCCGGCGCGAGCAGCAGCGGGGTTGGGGCGTGGTGCGCAGCAACCTGAACATGCGGGTGGAGTGGAACCGCAGGCAGTCGCAGCGGATCCGGGTGACCGGCGCGCAGTGGTACGCGCCCCTGCCGAGCGTCTGAGGCGGTCGCGCGCCAGCCCTCACCGCCGTCGGTGGTCGTTGAGGCGGGCGGCCTGGCGGGTCAGGTGGTCCCGCTCGGCGAGGTTGGCCGCCTTACGGGCCGCCTCGGCGTAGAGCCGCGCCGCCGTCGTCAGGTCACCGGCGCGCTCGTGCAGGTACGCGGCCACCGCCGTGTACCGGGGCAGCGAGTCGTCCAACGCGGCGAGGGCCGCCAGCCCGGCCCGGGCGCCGTCGGCCGCGCCGACCGCCACGGCGCGGTTGAGCCGGACGACCGGGCTGTCGGTCAGGCGTGCGAGCTCGTCGTACCACTCGACGATCTGCACCCAGTCGGTCTCCTCGGCGGTGGGAGCGTCGGCGTGCAGCGCCGCGATGGCGGCCTGTGCCTGGAACTCGCCGAGCCGGTCGCGGGCGAGGGCTGCCTGGAGGACGCCGACGCCCTCGGCGATGGCGGTCGTGTCCCATCGGCTGCGGTCCTGCTCCGCGAGCGGCACCAGGCTGCCGTCGGGCGCGGTCCGGCTGGCACGGCGGGCGTGGTGCAGCAGCATGAGGGCGAGCAGTCCCGCCACCTCGGGATGGTCGATGGCGACCGCGAGCTGCCGGGTGAGCCGGATGGCCTCGGCGGCGAGGTCGACGGCACCGGTGTAGCCCTCGTTGAACACCAGGTAGAGCACGCGCAGCACGGTGGTCACGTCGCCGGGCTGGTCGAATCGTACGGTGGAGACGGTGCGTTTGGCCCGGCTGATGCGCTGCGCCATGGTCGCCTCGGGCACCAGGTAGGCCTGGGCGATCTGCCGGGTGGTCAGCCCTCCGACGGCGCGCAACGTGAGCGCGACGGCCGACGACGGCGTCAGCGAAGGGTGGGCGCAGAGGAAGTAGAGCGCAAGGGTGTCGTCCACGCCGCTCGTGGGACCGGGCGTCGGCTCGGTGTCCACCACGTCCTCCCGACGGCGACGGGCGGCGTCCGCGCGGGCGGTGTCGAGGAACCGACGCCACGCCACGGTGATCAGCCAGCCCTTCGGGTCGCGCGGCGGATCGGCCGGCCAGATGCGAACGGCCTCCACAAGCGCATCCTGCACGGCGTCCTCGGCCGCCGCGAAGTCAGCTCCGCGGCGGACGAGAACGGCGAGCACGCTCGGCGTGAGGCTCCGGAGCAGTGCCTGGTCCATCGTTCAGGTCACTCCGTGATGGTGGGCGGCTCGGTGAGGAACGGGCGTACCTCGAGCCACTCGTGGATCGGCTTTCCGCCCGCGCCCGGCGCGGCCGACAGCTCGCCCGCCAGTTCGACGGCGCGTTCGTAAGTGTCGACGTCGATGACCATCCAGCCGGCGATGAGGTCCTTGGTCTCGGCGAACGGGCCGTCGGTAACCGGCGGGCGTCCCTCTCCGTCGTAGCGGACCCAGGCCCCCTCGGGGGCGAGCGCCTGGCCTTCGATGAACTCGCCGCTCTTCTCCAGCCGGGCGGCGAAGTCGTGCATGTACTGCATGTGCGCCGAGATCTCGTCCGGCGTCCACTGGTCCATCGGCACGTCGTTCACTCCGGCCGGACCGCCCCGGTAGTGCTTCAGCAGCAGGTACTTCATCTCGTGTTCCTCCTCGCTGGCGCGACCCGTTCCGGTCGCGTTCACCCCGGGGACGACGCCGGGTCTGGTTTCTCGACATGGTCGCTGAAGAAAACCGTGGCGAGGTCGGGACCCGCCGTGCCGGCGCGGCTACCGGTGCCCGGGTGGCCCGGTGCTGCCCCGGACGATGAGCGCCGTACTGAGTTCGTACCGTTCCTGGGGCAGGGCGTGACCGTCGGCCAGCGTCAACGCGAGGCGGGCGGCGGTGGCCCCGATCTCGGTGAACGGTTGTCGCACCGTGGTCAGTGGTGGCGACGTCCAGCTCGCCTGGTCCACGTCGTCGAACCCGACGACGCTGAGGTCTTCGGGGATCCGCCAGCCGACGTCGTGTGCCGCCGCGTAGACGCCGAGGGCCTGCAGGTCGTTGCCGCAGACGATGGCGGTGGGTGGTTCGGGAAGGGCCAGCAACTCGCGGCCGAGGTCCCGGCCGGCCACAAAGCTGAAAACCCCCTGCCGTTCGAGGCTGTCGTCGAATCCGATGCCGGCATGATCCAGCGCGGCGCGAAAGCCGTCCAGGCGAGCCCGCGCCGCCAGGTCCTGCACCGGCCCGGTGAGTACCCCGATCCGCAGGTGGCCGAGGTCGAGAAGGTGCCGGGTGGCGGCGAGGGCGCCGCTCCAGTTGTTCGACCCGACGGCGGGGGTGGGGAAGTGTTCGCCCCCCGGGTCGATGGCGACCAGCGGTATGCCCATGGCGGCCAACTGTCGGCCGTGTTCGGCGGTGACGAGAGAACAGACCGCGATGACAGCGGTCGGATGCCGCAGCAGCAGAGGCTCCATCCAGGGCAGCCCCGCCGTCACGCGGTGACGGAGGTCGACGAACCCGACGGTGCAGTGCCGCGCGTCGGCGACCTCCTGGATGCCGCGCAGGATCTCCAGCGCGATCGAGGGCAGCATGTGGTGGAAGAGCACCTCGACGCAGCGGGTTCTCACGGCGTCCCCCGGTCGGCGGTAGCCGTGGTCGCGCAACAGCGCCTCCACCCGCTGCCGGGTCTGCTCACCCACCCCGGCGCGGCCGTTGAGGACCTTGGACACCGTGGGAGGGGACACTCCGGCGAGCTCGGCGATCGTGGCGACGGGCAGGTCACCCCTCAGTGGCTTGCGGGGGCGGCGCCGCCGGCTCTCGTCGCTCACACGGCGAGTCTACGGTCGCGGCACCGGTCGTCCGGTCCGGCGGGCGCGCACCCGGCGGCGGTTGTCGAAGCAGGTGGAGGCCGGCCCGAAACATGGTCGTCATCTATTGACGAGCAGCGTTGTTATCTACGAAGGTCTATGGAGGATGTATGGCGCGCCGCCGGGAGCCCGGTGCGCCGGGTCTCGGCTGTGGACGTTGCCAGAGGGTGCGAGCGGGCCGCGCCTGTTAACGCTAACAGCGAGCGCCCACCACGCGTTCCCGGCCGACGCCGACCGTCCTCGCCAGGACTCGAACGGCAGTCCGGCCGTGGGCACGTCCCCGCCATAGCGCCAAATTCCGGCGGCGTCTCCAGCGGCGCCGTCCCCACCTGCGCGAGCTGTCTGGCCTGCGCAGATTGGAGAGACCATGTCCGAAGTGACACGAAGAAACGTGCTGCGCGCCGGTGCCGTGGGCGCGGGCGCCGCGCTGCTACCGGTCGCGTGGTCCGCCGTCGCCCGCGCCGGCTCCGTCGCGCCGCCGCAGGTGCTCGCCGCAAACGACATGGCTCTGTGGTACGACGAGCCGGCGGGCACCGACTGGCTCCGCGCGCTGCCGATCGGCAACGGGCGTCTCGGCGCGATGGTGTTCGGCAATGTCGACACCGAACGGCTGCAGCTCAACGAGGACACCGTCTGGGCCGGCGGCCCGTACGACTCGGCCAACACCCGGGGCGCGGCCAACCTCGCCGAGATCCGGCGGCGGGTCTTCGCCGACCAGTGGACGTCGGCGCAGGACCTGATCAACCAGACGATGATGGGGAACCCGGGCGGCCAGCTCGCCTACCAGCCGGTGGGCAACCTGCGTCTCGCCTTCGGTTCCGCCAGCGGCGCGTCGCAGTACAACCGGACGCTCGACCTGACCACCGCCACCGTCACCACCACGTACGTGCTCAACGGCGTCCGATACCAGCGCGAGGCGTTCGCCAGCGCGCCCGACGGGGTGATCGTGCTCCGGTTGACCGCCGACCGCGCCAACTCGATCACGTTCGGCGCCACCTTTGACAGTCCACAACGCACGACGATGTCGAGCCCCGACGCCGCCACGATCGCGGTCGACGGCATCTCCGGAGCCATGGAGGGTGTCAACGGGTCGGTGCGTTTCCTCGCGCTGGCCTACGCCGCCGCGACGGGCGGGACGGTCAGCAGTTCGGGCGGCACCCTGCGCGTCTCCGGGGCCACGAGCGTGACCGTCCTGATCTCGATCGGGTCCAGCTACGTCAACTACCGCACGGTCAACGGCGACTACCAGGGCATCGCGCGTACCCGCCTCAGCGCCGCCCGCGGGGCAAGTTACGACCAGCTTCGCAGCCGCCATCTCGCCGACTACCAGGCCCTGTACAACCGGGTGACCATCAACCTCGGGCGGACGGCCGCGGCCGACCAGCCGACCGACGTACGCATCGCCCAGCACGGGAGCACCAACGATCCGCAGTTCTCGGCTCTGCTGTTCCAGTTCGGCCGGTACCTGCTGATCTCCTCCTCGCGTCCGGGCACGCAACCGGCGAACCTGCAGGGCATCTGGAACGACTCGATGACGCCGCCGTGGGACTCGAAGTACACGATCAACGCCAACCTGCCGATGAACTACTGGCCCGCCGACACCACGAACCTGGCCGAGTGTTTCCTGCCGGTCTTCGACATGATCAAGGATTTGACGGCCACCGGCGCCCGCGTCGCCCAGGCGCAGTACGGCGCGGGTGGCTGGGTCACCCACCACAACACCGACGCGTGGCGTGGCGCCTCGGTCGTCGACGGGGCGCTGTGGGGAATGTGGCAGACCGGCGGGGCCTGGCTGTCCACGCTGATCTGGGAGCACTACCTGTTCACCGGCGACGCCGGTTTCCTGGCGGCCAACTATCCGGCGCTCAAGGGCGCGGCCCAGTTCTTCCTCGACACCCTGGTCGCTCACCCGTCGCTCGGTTACCTGGTCACCAACCCGTCGAACTCGCCGGAGTTGCCGCACCACTCGAACGCCAGCGTCTGCGCCGGGCCCACGATGGACAACCAGATCCTGCGGGACCTGTTCGACGCCGTGGCCCGGGCCAGCGAGGTGCTGGGAGTCGACACCACGTTCCGCTCCCAGGTCCGTACGGCGCGGGACCGGCTGGCCCCGATGAAGGTCGGCTCCCGTGGCAACGTGCAGGAGTGGCTCGCCGACTGGGTCGAGACCGAACGCAACCACCGACACGTCTCCCACCTGTACGGCCTGCATCCCAGCAACCAGATCACCAAGCGCGGCACCCCGCAGCTCTACGAGGCCGCCCGCCGGACGCTGGAACTGCGCGGCGACGACGGGACCGGCTGGTCCCTCGCCTGGAAGATCAATTACTGGGCCCGGCTGGAGGACGGAGCCCGCGCCTACAAGCTCCTGAAGGACCTCGTCCGCACCGACCGGCTCGCGCCGAACATGTTCGACCTGCACCCACCGTTCCAGATCGACGGCAACTTCGGCGCGACGTCCGGCGTCGCCGAGATGCTGCTGCACAGCCACAACGGCGAGCTGCACCTGCTCCCCGCGCTGCCGAGCGCCTGGCCCACCGGCCAGGTCGCGGGCCTGCGCGGGCGGGGTGGGTACACCGTCGGCGTGGCCTGGACCAGTGGGCAGGCCGACGAGATCAGCGTCCGCGCCGACCGGGACGGCACCGTACGCCTGCGCGCCCGCCTGTTCACCGGGTCCTTCACGATCGTCGACGACGCCGACGGCAGCACACCCAGCACCACCCGACCCGAAACGGATGTCGTGCAACTCGCCGTCCGCGCCGGTCACACCTACCGCGCGGCGCGGCCCGGTGTGACACCGTCACCGACGCTGAGCGGCACGCCGTCGCCCACCGGCTCGCCGACCCCGAGTCCGACCGACACACCGAGCCCGATCCCGACGCCCACGCCGACCGTGTCGAGCACACCCTCGCCGTCCGGCGCGCGGGCGACGTACACGGTGACGAACGCCTGGTCGGGCGGTTTCCAGGGCTCGGTAACGGTGACCGCCGGCGCGACGGCGATCCGTGGCTGGACGGTTTCCTGGACCTTCCCCAACGGGCAGGCGATCAGCCAGCTCTGGGGTGGCACACACACCCAGAGCGGTGCGAGCGTGCGGGTGACGAACGTGGACTACAACGGCTCGTTGCCGGCCGGTGGCTCCACCACGTTCGGCTTCCTCGCCACCTCGACGGGGACCAACAACCCGCCGACCGACATCACCTGCACGACCACCTGACCCGGCGCGTTCCCGCCCGCCGTCGGCCCCGCGCCGGCGGCGGGCCGGGCGCACCCACCCGCCTGGTCACCCCGCCGCGTCGCCGTCCGTCTCCCGGGCCCGCCTGCGCCGCCACCACCATCGCCAGACGGCGACCAGGAAGGCCACCGCGCTGACCAGGGCAGCGGCGCCCTTCCAGGCGCGCTCCGACCACGGTCGGCCGGCGCCGAACGCCGCCTCGCCGCTCACCATGAACCACACCCCGACGACCCACGCCCACTCCCAGCCGCGCGGCCAGGGGAATTCCTCCGGCGGTTCGGTGAACGCGCTGACCGCGATGCCCGCGGCGCAGCCGACGACGATCAGCGGTAGGCCGACGTCCGTGACGAATTCCCAGAACGACACCCGGCGATCATCGCCGTCGCGCGCAAGGGCACCGGGGCGTGGCTCAGGAGACCGCCGCGCGCACCAGTTCGACGATCCGCTTCTCCACCTCGGGGCTCCACGCGCGCAGGGCGTACGACACCGGCCAGAAGTCGCCGTCGTCGAGGTTGGCCGGGTCCTGGAAGCCCAGCGTCGAGTACCGGTAGTTGAACTTGCCGGAGTCCTGGAAGAAGACGACGATCTTGTCGGATGCGTTCGCGTACGCGGGCATCCCGTACCACGTCTTCGGCGACAGCTCGGGCGCGGTGGTGGTGACCGCCACGTGTACCCGCTCGGCGAGCGCGCGGTCGTCCGGCGCCATCTGCGCGATCCGGTCGAGGACCGCCTGCAGCCCGTCGGCCTTCTTGGCGCCCTTCTTGCCCTCGGCGCGCAGCTCAGCCGCACGCTCCTTCATCGCGGCGCGCTCCTCGGCGCTGAAGCCGTCGGAATCGGTCGTGGAGGACTTCGCGGACATGTCGGGCTCCCTCTCGCTCGTCGTGGTTCGGCATCCTGCCGGCCACCTGGGAAAAGGCTAGGCCCGGACGGTGCCCGCGAGCTTCTTGATTCCTGACCGGCTCGGGGCGGATGCGCCGGGGCGGGGGCGGACGGGGCGTCCGGGTGCGCTCGGCGAGCGCTTATGCTCGGAAACCGGAGCAGGGCGCGTCCCCGTCGGGGCAGCAGTCGATTCGAGGGCGGCGGATGAACATCGGGGAGATCGCCCGTCGGGCGGGGGTGTCCCGCAGCACGGTCTCGTACGTGCTCAGCGGCAAGCGGACGGTGTCGGAGGCGACCCGGCAGCGGATCCAGGCGGTCATCGACGAGCTGGACTACCGGCCGAACGCCAGCGCCCGTGCGCTGAAGGAGGGGCGTACGCGCACCCTCGGACTGGTGATCCCACCGGCCAGCCAACGGTTGACCGACATGCAGTTGGGCTTCGTCGCCAGCGTCGTCGAGGCCGCCGCCCGACACGACCTCGACGTGCTGCTGTCCCCGTCGGGAGGCGACCACGACCGTTCGTTCGAGCGGATCGTCACCGGGCGTCGCGTCGACGGCGTCGTGCTGATGGAGATCCGGTTGGAGGACGACCGGGTGACCCGGCTGGCTCGCGCTGGTCTGCCGTTCGTCACGATCGGCCGCACGGCCGAGGCGTATGGCATGAGCTGGGTCGACATCGACTACGCTGGGTTGATCGCACGCTGCGTGCACCACCTGGCCGACCTGGGGCACCGCCACGTGGCCCTGGTGAACCGCTCCGCCGAGCTGGTGGCGGCGGGTTACGGTCCCAGCCACCGAGCCCTGGCCGGTTTCCAGGCGGCGGTGGCGGAGCGGGGCCTCGCCGGCATCGACGTCTGCTGCGGCGACGACACCGCCTCCGGCGAGGCCTGCGTGGAGCAGTTGCTCGTCACGCATCCGGAGGTCACGGCGGTGGCCACCATCAACGAGGCGGCGCTGCCCGGGATGCAGCGTGCGCTGACCGGCGCCGGGTTGGCCGTGCCGGCGGACTTCTCTGTCACCGGCGTGGCCGCCCAGCACTGGGCGGAGGACTTCCGGCCGCCGCTGACCGCCGCGGACGTACCCATGCGGGACATGGGCGCGGAGGCGGTGTCACTGCTGCTGGAGATCATCGCGGCCCCCGGCAGCGTGCCGCGGCACCGCCTGTACAGCCCACCCATCTCGCTGCGGTCCAGCACGGGCCCGGTCCGGGTCCGCTGATCCGGCCCGCTCCCGCCGGCGGCGCATGACCACGCCGGCCGCGTGCGACAAAGCCGCCGGCGCATGACCACGCCGGCCGGCGCGCGACCACGCCGGCCGGCGCGCGACCACGCCGCCGGCGCGTGACCAAGCCGCCGGCCCGGTCAGCGCCGCGCGGCCCGGCGCTCCTGCTGGGCGGCGGCGAGGATGAGGTAGCTGCTGGCCGTCCAGGTGTACGCGCGGTCGCGCAGCCCCGCGCCGGTCTCGGCGTCGAAGTTCTCCGCGAAACCCGATTTCTCGCAGAGCGCGAGGAAGCGCTGGCTGATGTCGTCGGCGATCGCGGTGTGCCCGGCCCGCCGCAGGCCGTCCTCGACCAGCACGGTGGAGGGCGCCCAGATCGGGCCCCGCCAGTAGCCGTCGGCGAGGTAGTGGGTCGAGTCCGTCGGCTCGGTCGCCAGTCCGTGGGTGGTGAGGTGGGCCTCGATGCCCCGGGCCAGCGCGTCGGCGATCGGGGTGGGCAGGTCGGCGCCGAGCGCGACCGGCATCAGGTCGAGCAGGCTACGACTGGTCCGCCGCTGCCCGGTGTGCGGGCTGCGGGCGGCGAAACGCTCACCGTCCCACAGCTCCCGGAGCATCGCCGTACGGATCCGGTCGGCCTCCCGGGACCACCGGTCGGCCTCTTCGCCCAGCTCGGCGGCGAGGTCGGCCAGGCATTCCAACTGCGAGACGAGGAACGCGGCCAGATCGGCGGTCTGGAGGACCCGGTGGTCGTCGAACGTGGTGGCGTTGTCCCAGCCGCTGTCGTTGCCGTGCTGGTAGTGCGGCAGGTCCGCACCGGGTGCGCGGCGCGCGTCCAGCCAGAACCCGGTCCACCGGGCCAGCCGGTCGTACGTCTGCGCGAGCGCCGCCCGGTCCGGTGGGTGGGGGAGACGTCGGCGCAGGTGCCGCAGCGCCCAGCCGTGGATGGGTGGTTTGACGTAGTTGTGCAGGACCTCGGAGTGGGTGACCGAGTCGGGGAGGGCGCCCGCGGCGTCCTGGTGGTCGAAGGGCAGGTGGAACTGGTGCCAGGCCAGCTCCGGCTCGCCGGCGGCCAGGGCGATCGCGTTGAAGCAGTGGTCCCAGCTCCACACCTTGTCCATCCAGTGCTTGGACATCAGGACGGCGGGCCGGGTGACGAAGCCCGCCGGGTCGACGGTGGCGGACCACAGTACGTACGCGGCCAGTTCGGCGGCCGGGGTGTCCTCGCCGCGCCACGGCGCGACCGCGTCGACGAACGCGGCGAAGTCGGCGCTCCGGTCGTGGCACACCTGGTCGAAGGTGACGGCCGTGGCGTAGGGCTGGCGCGCGGTGGCGTACTCCTCGATGGCGATCTCCCAGGGCTCGTCACCGGCGAGGTCCAGGGACCGGTCGGCGGTGCCGAGCGCCTCGACGCCCTCGGCGCGGCGCAGCGCGCCGGCCAGGACGGTGACCCGGTAGCGACGTCCGGTCTCGTACGAGGTGAACACGTGCGAGCCGTCGACCGGGTCGCGGTAGAGGTAGCTGCCGCTGAACGGGGTGAGCGTGTCCGCCGCCGCGGCGATCCGCAGGCCGAGCTGCCGGCCCCGGATCCGCAGGGTGTCCGGTCCGTCGAAGACGGCCTCGACCCGACCGGGACCGGCACGCCAGGTCAGCAGCGCCGGCGTGGCGACGACGGTGGCGTCCGGGGCGCCGGGGCAGAGGCGTAGCACCGGGTGCAGCCCGGTCTGGTGCGACACCAGGTGCAGGTCTTCGGCGTACGTCTTCTCGGCGACCACGGGGGAGATGTTGAGCCAGGATCCCCGATAGCTGAACGGGATGTCCTGGATGGCGAACTCCGGACCGGACGGGGCGACAGTCATGGGTGGCGGCTGCCTTTCTGTGGTGCGGGTGGTCAATCCTTGACGGCGCCGGCGGTCACGCCCATCGAGACGTACCGCTGAGCCAGGATCAGCAGCACGGCTGCGGGGACGGAGGCGACCACAGCGGTGGCCATGATGGCGTTCCACTGCTGGTTGTTGTTGCCGATGTAGTGGTAGATGCCGAGGGTGATCGGTTGGTGGTCGCCGCCACCGGCGAGGGTCGAGGCGAAGATGAAGTCCGACCAGGACCACAGGAACGCGAACAGCGACACCGTGACGATCGAGTTGCGGCTGACCGGCAGCACGATCGACCAGAAGGTGCGCAGCTGTCCCGCGCCGTCGACCACGGCGGCCTGGAGCAGCTCGTCGGGGATGCCCGACATGAAGGCGGTGAAGATCAGTACGGCGAACGGCACCGCGAGTGTGGTGTCGGCCAGGATCAGGCCGGGCAGCGTGTTCAGGACGCCGAGGGTGAGGTAGATGGCGTAGAAGCCCATCGCCATGATGATCCCGGGGATCATCTGTGCGATCAGCAGCAGGAAGCTCAGCACCGGGCCGCCGGGTGGGCGCAGCTTCGCGAGCGCGTACCCGGCGGGGGCGGCGAGCGCCACCGTCAGCGCCACCGTCCCGAGGCCGACCACGAAGCTGGTGCCGAGGTAGGGGAGCTGCTGGTCGAGGACGGCCCGGTAGCCGTCCAGCGTGCCGTTCGTGGGGAACAGGTGCGGCGGACTGGCCCGCATGTCCTGGTCCCGGGTGAACGAAACGTTGATCATCCAGTAGACGGGGAAGAGCATCAGCCCGGTGAGCGCCAGGCCGACGAGGGTCTTCCACCAGACTCGACGCGGTGACGTGGTCATCGTAGGTGCTGCCTCCGTTGGAACCGGATGTAGACGAGCCCGGCGACCAGCGCCAGCACGATGAGCAGGTTGCCGACGGCCGCGCCCGGCCCGAATTCGGGCAGGAGGTTGCCGAAGCCGAGACGGTAGGACCAGGTGGCGAGCGTGGCCGAGGAGCCGCTGGGGCCGCCCCTGGTCATGATCCAGATAATGTCGAAGACCTTCAGCGTGTAGATCAGCCCGAGCAGCAGCGTGATCGCGGAGACCGGGCGCAGCAGCGGGAACGTGATCGACCAGAACCGTTGCCAGCCGGTCGCGCCGTCGAGCGCGGACGCCTCGTACACCTCGACCGGGATCGCCTGAAGGCCGCTGTAGAGCACGACCAGGTTGAAGGGGATCCCGATCCAGATGTTGGCGATGATCACCGAGGTGAGCGACCAGGTCGGCGACGTGAGCCAGTTGACCGGGTCGATCCCCACCACGCCGAGCGCGGCGTTGACCAGGCCCGAGTCGCTGTTGAGCAGCCACGACCAGGTCGAGGCGGACACGATCAGCGGCAGCAGCCACGGTACGAGGATCAACGCTCGCAGGGTGCCCGACAGCGGGAAGTGCTGGCGGAAGAAGAGCGCCAGGGCCATGCCGATGCCGAACTGGAAGACGAGCGACGCGCCGGTGAACACCAGGGTGTGCGTCAACGTCGGCCAGAACGCCGGATCGGTCAGGACGGTGCGGTAGTTGTCCAGGCCGGCGAAGGGCGCGCCACCCTGCACGAAGGACCGGACCGTGTACTCGCGCAGGCTCAGCTCGACGTTGCGGTAGAGCGGGTAGGCGTAGAAGGCCAGCAGGTAGATGACCGTCGGCGCCAGGAAGCCCCAGGCCAGCCAGCGGCCGGTTCGACGGGTACGAGGCGCGGTGGGCCCGGGTGGGGCGGCGTCGGCCGCCCCACCGTGGTCCCGCGTGGTGGTGGAGTTCTGCGTCGTGGGGGTCATGTCGTCGATTCGGCGCGCTTACTTGCTCGTGGCCGTGGCCTGGGCGGCGGTCAGGGCCTCCTGCGGCGACTTCCCACCACTCAGAGCCGCCTGCACGGCGCTCCACAGGGGCTCGGAGATCTTCGGGTACTTCGTGCCGAGGTTGTCGCCGGTGCGACCCTTGGCCGCCCGGACCGCCTCGACCCAGACCTTGAGCTTGGGGTTCTCGGTGGCCTGCCGGTCCTGCACGGCGGCCACCGGCGCGACGTAGGAGAGCGTGGTGTCGGTGGTCAGGAGGTTGTCGGCGCTGGTCAGGCAGGTGACGAGCTTCTGCGACGTCGCGTACCGGCCGGTCTTGCTCTGCACCGGGATGGAGACGAACTCACCACCGGTCGGCGCCGGGGCCGGCCCACCCGCGCTGGCCGGAATCGCGATCGTGCCGTACGAGAAGCCCAGCTTCTCGGCGTTCGCGAGCTGCCAGGTGCCGTTCTCGGCGAACGCGAAGTCGCCGGTGGCGAACTCCTGCCAGCTCGTGGTCTGGGTGTTGTTGATGACGGAGTTCGGGGCCAGCCCCTGCTTCAGCCAGTCGGTCCACAGCGTCAGCGCGGAGACCGCCTGCGGCGAGTCCAGGCTGGTCAACTGCGCGCCCGAGCCCCAGAACCAGGGCAGGAACTGGAAGCTGCCCTCCTCGGTGCCGATCGCGGAGAAGGTGATGCCCTTCTTGCCCTTGGCCTTGACCTTCGTGAGCGCCGTGGTCAGCGACGTCCAGTCGGTGACCGAGGCCGGGTCGACGCCAGCGGCGGTCAGCAGGTCCTTGTTGTAGTAGAGCGCGAGCGTGTTGGCGCCGATCGGCACGCCGTACGTCTTGCCCGCGCTCTGGCCGGCGCCGAGCAGGTTCTTCTCCATGCTCGAGATGTCCAGCTTGTTCTCCTCGGTCGTCGTGAGCGCGCCGGCCTCGGCCAGGGTCGAGATGACCGGGTTGTCGACGATCAGCACGTCCGGCGAGTTGCCCTGCTGGGCCGCGAGCAGCGCCTTGTTGGTCAGGTCGGTGGTGTCGTAGCCGGTCCGCTCGACCGTCACGCCCGCCGAGGTTCCGCACTTCTTGAGCAGGGCGACCCAGTCGGAGTCGTCGGCGAACTGGGGGTACGGGTCCCAGACGAGGTAGGCGCCGCCGCCACCGTCGTCGTTGCCGGAGCCTCCGGACGACGACGAGCAGGCGCTGGTCGTCACGGCGGCGAGTGCTATCACGGCCACGGCGGCCAGTCGCCGCCGTCGGTTGAGTCGTGTCATGTGCTGCCTCACTTCAACTCGATCGTGTGGTGGGGTCGTGGGTTGACCGTCGCGGGCCGGACTGGGTCCGACCATGAGGCGAACCGATTCGACGAACCGGTTCGCACGAAGATAGGACCGTCCGTGTTCGGTGGTCAAGAGTCGGCCGGCAGTCCTCCTGGGGGCGCCGGGAAACACCGGCTTTACCGGGCCGTCACTTCATTGACATGAGTGAGTCTCCGACCTACGATCCGAGCGAATCGATTCGCAAAGCGCAGCCCTCCGGAGAGCGTCCCCCGCGCCCCACCAAGGAGCCGCCCGTGAACACCCCGTCCCGCAGCAGGCCCGGCCGAGCACGCGCGCTCGTCGCCCGACTCGCCGTCGGCCTGCTCGCCGCCACCACGGTCATCACCGTCGCCGCGTCCCCCGCCCAGGCCGCCGACGAGTCGATAAGCGTGAACTTCTCCACGACCACCGGCACGCCGACCTACCGTGCGTCCGGCTGGATCTACGGCATGACCGAGAACGCCAGCGGCCCACCCGACCACTTCTACCGCGACGTCAACTTCCGCTACATGCGGGCCGGCGGCGCGCAACTGCCCGGCAGTGGCTGGGTCGGCGGAAACTACGACCGCCGCTGGAACGCCACCCTCGCCCAGGCGCGCCGGACCGTCGCCCTCGGCGGGCAGTTCATCCTGCTGCCCCACGACCTGTGGGGCGCCGACGGCGCCGGCATCTCGCGCTTTCCCGGCGACAACGGCAACTGGACGGACTACGACAACTTCCTGAACCGCGTCATCGGCGACGTCCGGGCGTCCGGGCTGAGCGTGCAGTGGGACATCTGGAACGAACCCAACATCACCATCTTCTGGAACCGGCCGATCTCCCAGTACCTCGAACTCTGGCGACGCACGTACCAGCGGCTCCGCGTGGAGTTCCCCAACCAGCTCATCGTCGGGCCGAGCTGCGCCTGCGTGCCGTCAACCTCGCACGCGTTCTGGAACCAGTACCTCGACTTCGTCCGCTCGACGAACACCGTTCCGGACATCATCAGCTGGCACTCCCTGCCGGGTGACCCGGTCGCCAACGTCGCGGCCGCCAACGCCACCCTCGATCCGCGCGGCATCCCGCACCCCCGCCCGTACCAGATCAACGAGTACGGGGCGTCCAACGAGCAGAACCCGGCCGACGGCGCCTGGTACATCTCGCGTCTGGAACGGGCCGGGGCGGACGGTCTGCGCGCGAACTGGGCCAGCGCCGGCAACCTGCACAACGATCTCGGCAACCTGTTGGTCCGCAACTCGGCCGGTCAGCACCAGCCCAAGGGAGAGTGGTGGGTCTACCGCTACTACGCCTCCCAGGCCGGGGAGATCGTGGCGGTGACCGGCAGTCAGTCCTACGACGCGTACGCCACGAAGGCGAGCGGGGTGGCGAAGGTCCTGGTCGGCGGTGGTCGTACGACCGGAAACCTGGCCGTCAACCTGCAACGTCTCGACACGACGAGCGGCGTGGTGCAGAACAACCAGGTACGGGTGCTCACGCAGCGCACTCCGTACAACAACGGTGGCGCGGTGCAGGGGCCCGTCACGGTCTCGAACACCGTCGTCAACCTGTCAAACAACAACGCCACGGTGAACCTGCCGTACGGCAACCAGAACGACACGTACACGGTGACCCTGCTGCCGCCCTCCGAGGCGGGCTTCCAGTCGGTGGCGGTGGCCCAGCACTCCCAGCAGTGCCTGGACAACACCAACCTGAGCACCGCCGACGGCAACGCGCAGCAGCAGTTCTACTGCGAGGGCGGTGACCAGCAGCTCTGGAACTTCCGGCCGGTCGCCGGCGTGGCCAACACGTACACGGTGGTCAACCAGCAGAGCGGCAAGTGTCTCGACGTCAGCGGCGCTTCCACCGCCAACTCCGCCGCAGTGATCCAGCGGACCTGCTCGAACGCGACGAACCAGCAGTTCGCCCTCCGGAAGGTGACCTACTCCGGCAACGATGCGCACGACTACCAACTCGTGGCCCGGCACAGCGGCAAGTGCGTCGACGTCAACGGGGTCTCCACGGCGGCCCGCGCGTCGGTCATCCAGTGGCCCTGCAACGCGGTCGGCCAGGGCAGTCCGCTGAACCAGACCTGGCGTATCTGGGGTCGGTAGGCGACGCGCGTGAACCCCGGCGGTGGCCGCCGGCACGGGTGGCCACCGCCGGATTCCCGCCGACCGGGCTTTCATTGACACTGATCAAAATCCGCTCCTACGATCGCTACGAATCGATTCGCCCGCCCCGCCACCACCCTGCGGCGCGTCGGCACACCCCGTGCGCTGCCACGACTCTCCAGGAGCCATCCTGTGCGTACCCCGTCCCCCACCGGGCCCGGCCTGGCCCGCGATCCCATCCCGAGACGTCGCCCCGGGCGCCTGGCCATGTTGGCCGGCGCGTTGGCCGGCGCCCTTGTCCTCGTCACCGTCGGCGCCACGGCCGGTGCCTCGTCGTCAGCCGCGGAGGCCGCGGCGATGGCGGCGGCCATCGCGCCCGGACAGAGCACCACCATCGTGGGCGCGGCCTCGGGCCGGTGCCTGGAGGTCCCCAACTCCGGCACCGCCAACGGCACGCAGACCCAGTTGTGGGACTGTAACGGCGCGGCCGGCCAGACCTGGACCTGGACGTCGAGCAAACAGCTCTCGGTGTACGGCAACAAGTGCCTGGACGCCTCCGGCCGCGGCACCACCAACGGCACCCAGGCGATCATCTGGGACTGCAACGGGCAGAACAACCAGCAGTGGAACGTGAACAGCAACGGCACCATCACCGGAGTGCAGTCGGGGCTGTGCCTCGACGCCAACGGTGCCGGCACCGCGAACGGCACGAAGATCATTCTTTGGGCCTGCAATGGTGGCGCCAACCAGCAGTGGGCCTCGCCGAGCACGCCGCCGACCAGCGTCCCGCCGACCACCGCCCCGCCGACCAGCCCGCCGCCGGGCGGCGCGCGCCCGTGTGACATCTACGCCTCGGGCGGCACCCCGTGCGTGGCGGCCCACAGCACCACGCGGGCCCTCTACGGAACGTACGCCGGCAACCTCTATCAGGTCCGGCGCTCGTCGGACAACACGACCCGCAACATCGGACTGACCGGTACGGGTGGCACCGCCAACGCGGCGACGCAGGACTCGTTCTGTGCGGGCACGACGTGCGTGATCACGGTGGTCTTCGACCAGTCCGGGCGCGGCAACGACCTCTGGTACCAGGGGTCGAGCGTGGTTCCGGGCTCGCCGCAGAGCAGGCCGGCCACCGCCACCACGGAGTCTCTGACGGTGGGCGGCGCCAAGGCGTACTCGCTCTACATCAACCCGGGCAACAGCTACTGGCGGGACGGGCACCTGACTGGCGTGCCGACCGGCGCCGCGCCCGAGGGCATGTACATGGTGACCAGTGGCACCCACGTCAACAGCGGCTGCTGCTTCGACTACGGCAACAGCGAGACGACGCGCAAGGCCGACGCCGCCGGTGCGATGGACGCCATCAACTTCGGCAAGCAGTGCTGGTTCGGTGGCTGCTCCGGTACGGGCCCGTGGGTCCAGGCCGACCTGGAGTGGGGCCTGTTCCCGGGCGGCAGCAGCTCGTGGAACCCGAACCAGCGGGCGTTCACCAGCAAGTTCGTCACGGCGACGCTGAAGAACAACGGCACGTCCCGCTTCGCCATGAAGGGCAGCGACGCCCAGTCGGGCAGCCTGTACACGCTGTGGGACGGCTCGCTGCCGTCCGGCTACAGCCCGATGAAGAAGCAGGGCGCGATCATCCTGGGCAGCGGCGGCGACTGCTGCAAGCCCGACGGCGGCGCGAACCTCAGCGCCGGCACGTTCTACGAGGGCGCGATGGTTGCGGGCTACCCGTCCGACGCGACCGAGAACGCGGTCCAGTCCAACGTGGTGAGCGCCGGCTACCGCTGACGACGATCAGGACGTCGAGTCCCCCGCCGGCCGCACGGCCGGCGGGGGTCCGACCTCGCTCAGCGCGATTCGTACGATTTCCGGCAGGTCGCGGCCCGGGTGGTCGATCCAGTGCTGCATGGCGACGCGCAGGGCGGCCAGGAAGGTCGCGGTCAGCAGGCGGGCGCGCAGCGCCACATCGGGGCCGGTGAGGCGATGCGCGAGCTCGGCCGCCAACTCGCGCTCGATCGCGGTGTACGCCGCGACCTGGTGCGCGGCCAGGCCCGGGTGCCCGCGTAACTGCCGGCGTCGGGTCAGCCAGTCGTGGTCGCGGTCGCGCGACGACTCCGCGGTGAGGTTCTCGGCCGCCCGGCCCAGCACGGTCCACGGCGGCTCGCCGCCCGGCCGCTCACGCACCAACTGCAACAGGCGGCGCAGGCGCACGGTATCGCCGTAGAAGAGCGCCTCCTCCTTGTTCGAGAAGTAGTTCGAGAACGTCCGCCGGGAGACGTTGGCGGCGTCGGCGATCGCCTCGACGGTCACGCTGTCGGGGCCCTGCTCGGCCGCGAGGCGCAGGGCTGACTCGTGCAGGGCCAGGCGGGTGGCCGCCTTCTTGCGCTCCCGCAGGCCGGTGATCTCGTCCATCGTCGTCAGCGTACGTCGAGTGAGCGGCTTCTCAATGGGCAAACTTGCCGACTGGGCAAGATCGGTAGATGCTTGCGTGAGGCAACCAACTTAGGCGCGCGGATGTCCGTACCCCAGGCCGCCGCGTACGCCTGGTTGCCGTCCTGGAACCCACGACAAGCGGGAGGTCGCGCGATGAGCGCACCCACCACCACGCCCGGCGCCGAGCCGATGAGCCATCGGCAGACCCTCGAGGCGCTCAGCGGCCTGCTGCTGGTGCTCTTCGTCGCGATGTTGAGCAGCACGGTCGTCTCGACCGCGCTTCCGAAGATCATCGGTGCGTTGAACGGCTCCCAGACCCAGTACACCTGGGTGGTCACCGCGACCCTGCTCACGGCGACGGCCACCACCCCGATCTGGGGCAAGCTCGCCGACCTGTTCAACAAGAAGCTCCTCATCCAGGTCGCCATCGTGGTGTTCCTGTTGGGCTCCGTCATCGCCGGCTTCTCGCAGAGCGCCGGCCAGCTCATCGCGGCCCGCGCGTTCCAGGGCATCGGCGTCGGCGGCCTGCAGGCTCTCGTCCAGGTGGCGATCGCCGCCATGATCCCGCCGCGCGAGCGGGGCCGCTACAACGGCTACCTCGGCGGCGTCATGGCGGTGGCGACCGTCGGTGGCCCGCTGCTCGGCGGCCTCATCGTCGACACATCCTGGCTCGGCTGGCGCTGGTGCTTCTTCGTGGGCGTTCCGGTCGCCGTCGTCGCGCTGATCCTGCTCCAGGTGACCCTGCACCTGCCGACCTTCCGGCGGGACAACGTCAAGATCGATTACCTGGGCGCGAGCCTGATCGCCGCCGGCGTGAGCCTGCTGCTGATCTGGATCTCCTTCGTCGACAGCTCGTTCGCCTGGGTCTCGTGGCAGAGCGCGGCCATGGTGGCCGGCTCGCTCCTCCTGCTCGCCCTCGCGGTCTGGGTCGAGTCGCGGGCGGCCGAGCCGGTCGTCCCGCTCGCCATCGTGCGCGAGCACACCACCGCCCTGGCCATCCTGGGCAGCCTCGCGGTCGGCATGGCCATGTTCGGCGGCGCGGTCTTCCTCGGCCAGTACTTCCAGATCGGCCGGGGCTACAGCCCGACGGAGGCCGGCCTCCTCACCATCCCGTTGATGGCCGGAGTCCTCGGCTCCTCGATCGTCGCCGGCCGGCTGATCACCCGGACCGGGCGGATCAAGCCGTACATCGTCACCGGATCGATCACCCTGGTCGTCGGATTCGGCCTGCTCGGCATCATCGACCACGAGACGTCCCTGGTGCTCGTCGGCGTCGGCATGTTCATCGTCGGCACCGGCGTCGGCATGACCATGCAGAACCTCGTCCTGGCCGTCCAGAACACGGTGGCCCTCAAGGACATCGGCGCGGCCAGCGCCAGCGTCGCGTTCTTCCGGTCGCTCGGCGGCGCCGTCGGCGTCTCGGTGCTCGGCGCCGTGCTGGCCCACCGGGTCACCGACCAGATCACGCGCGACCTGGCCGCCGCCGGGATCCCCACCTCCGGCAGCGGTGGCGACAGCAACCTCAACATCACCGCGCTGCCCGAGGGGGTTCAGCACATCGTCCGGGCCGCGTACGGCGACGCCACCGGCCACATCTTCCTCATCTCCGCGGCCATCGGGGTGGTCGGCGTCATCGCCGCGCTCCTGCTCCGGCCGGTCACCCTGCGGACCAGCCTCGACCTGCCGGACGCCGCCACGTCGACGGCGGTGGCCGCCGACGCGGTCGACGGAGCGCCCGCGTTCGACCAGGTCGCCGTCGATTCCACGGCGAAGGGGGCGCCCGAGCGGCGCTGACCTCTCCAGAACACACAACCAGGGGCCGCCACCGTCACGAACGGTGGCGGCCCCTGGTTGAGAGAGACTGAATCGAGACGCCTGTGGGAATCGCCGAGCTGACGGCGTCAAGGTCTGTCACGCCCGGCCGGCGGGCCGCTGCGGCGCGCCGGGCCGTGCGGGAGCTGCTGCTGGTCGCCACGCTGTTCCTCCTCTACAAGGGGGCGCGGATGGTGGTGGCCGGCCGGGTGTCCACCGCGCTGGCCAACGGCGAGTCGGTCTGGCATCTGGAGCGGCTGCTGCGCCTGCCCGACGAGGCCGTCGTCCAGCACCCCGTGCTCTCGCACACCCTGCTGGCGCACCTGGCCAACGGCTACTACGCGTACGTGCACTTCCCGGCCACGGCCCTCACCCTGGTCTGGCTCTACCTGCGGCACCCGGCGCGCTACCTGCACACCCGCCGTACGCTCGCCGTGCTCACCGCGGCGGCCCTGGCAGTGCACGTCGTGGTCCCACTGGCGCCGCCCCGGCTGACCGCGCTGACGGCCATGCTGGACACCGGCAGCCGGTACGGGCCCTCCGTCTACGGGCCGCCCGACACCGACGCGCTCAGCAACCAGTACGCGGCCATGCCGTCCCTGCATGTCGGGTGGGCGCTGGCCGTCGCCGTCGCGCTCGTCGCGGTGACCCGTGGACGCCTACGGTGGCTGTGGCTGGCCCACCCGCTCGTCACCATGCTCGTCGTCGTGGCGACCGGCAACCACTACTGGCTCGACGGTGTGCTGGCGGCGGCGATGCTCGGCGTCGTCCACCTGGCGCTGCCGGCGTCGGCTCCCCCTGCCGACGCCGAGCCCGACATCAGCCCACCGGCACGCCGTACTCCCGCTCGGTGAACAGGTCGACGTCCCGCGGACCCAGCTTGGCGACCCGGCGGGCGTGCAGGGCGAGCTGCCGACGTGCCTCGCCGAGGCGGCGGCTCGCGGTCGTCATGTCGTCGGACGCCTCGAACGGCTCCCTCCCGCTGGCCTGCAACGCGGCGGCCAGCACCGCGTTGTACGAGGTCATCAGCCCGTTGGCGAGCGCGATTCCGTCCTGGTCCCCGCGCGTCCAGATCTCCGACCACGCGGCCTCCACGGTGACCATGTCCCGGGCCAGCCAGTCGTGCAGCCCCATCGGCCCCAGCGGCTTGTGCCCGCCGAGCAGGTCGTTGCCCGCCTCGGGCAGACCCGACCGCCAGTACCGGGTCTGCCGCAACGCCTCGACCTTGTGGGCGAGGCGTAGCGCGCCGGACAGGACCAGGACGTACGCCCGCTGAAGCTCGGCCCGCTCGCGTTGGCGTCGCTTGACCCGGCTGTGCGTCCACACGACGAGGAGCGAGGCGCAGGCGGTGATCGCGGAGCCGAGCAGAGCGGCCAGGGTTGAGTTCACGCCGACATGATGCCTGCCGCCGATTGGTGTCGCCGCGCGGGCTCGGACCCGGTCCGGTTCTCCCCGTGCGGGCGTCGTCGGCGTCATCCGTTACCGCTTGACGAACGGCATGTTATCGCTCACAGTCGATGTCGAGGCGGCCGCACCCACGGCTCACCGGGCGAGCCATCCGCTTCGGGCCCCCACCATCCGGACGTCCCCTCCGGGCAAGCGGACGTCGCCATCAGGCCCTGTCACCAGCCGCCGGCGACGCGCGGCAGATGTCGCGTGCCCCCGTGGACGTCCCCCGACGATCGGGCCGGACGTCCTTCCCGCGCGGCGCCGCCACCCCCGCCGCCACCGACCCAGAAGGATCCGCCCATGAGAACAAGGTTCGCACTGCTGGCCGCCGCGTTGGCGACCGCTCTGGCGACGATGACGGCCGTGGTCACGGTCGCCACCCCGGCGTCGGCCGCGACTCTCACCCAGGTGACCAACTTCGGCACCAACCCGACGAACCTGCAGATGCACCTGTACGTGCCGGACCGGGTCGCGGCACGTCCGGCTCTGCTGCTCGCCCTGCACTACTGCACCGGCAGCGGCCCGGCCGTGCACACTGGTTTCGGGCTCAGCTCGCTGGCCGACCGCTACGGCTACATCGTGATCTACCCGTCCGTGACCCGGAGCAGCAAGTGCTGGGACGTCTCCTCCCCGCAGGCCCTGCGCCGCGACGGCGGCAGCGACCCGGTCGGCCTCAAATCCATGATCGACTACGTCCGGAGCCGCTACCCGGTCGACCCGGACCGCATCGGTGTCGCCGGCTTCTCCTCGGGCGCCATGATGACCAACGTCATGACCGCCCTCTACCCGGACGTGTTCAACGCCGGAGTCAGCTCGTCCGGCGTTCCGTTCGGCTGCTTCGCCACCACGAACGGCGCCGAGTGGAACAGCGAGTGCTCCGGCGGCCGGATCGTCAAGACCCCGCAGCAGTGGGGTGACCTGGTGCGCAACGCGTACCCCGGCTACACCGGCAAACGTCCCCGTTTCCAGATCTGGCACGGCACCACGGACACCACGTTGAGCTACGTCAACTTCGGCGAGCAGATCAAGCAGTGGACAAACGTGCAGGGCGTGTCCCAGACCCCCAGCTACACCGACTACCCGCAGGCCAGCGCCACCAGGACGCGTTACGGCGGCACCGGCGGCACCGCGCCGGTCGAGGCGATCAGCTTCCAGGGGTACGGCCACTCCATCCCGTTCGACGCCGCGCAGGCCATCCGCTTCCTCGGCTTCGACACCACCGGCGGCACGACGCCTCCGACGACGCCGCCTCCGACGACGCCGCCCCCGGGCGGCACGACCGGGGCGTTGCGCAACTCCGCCGCCGGCCGCTGCCTGGACGTCCCGGCGCAGTCGCGCACGGCACCCAGGTCGCGTTGTGGGACTGCAACGGCGGCGCGAACCAGCAGTGGGCCTCGACGGCGGGCCGGCAACTCCAGGTGTACGGGACGAAGTGCCTGGACGCCGAGGGCGCCGCGACGACGTCGGGCACCCGGGTGATCATCTGGGACTGCACCGGAGGCGCGAACCAGCAGTGGAACCTCAACACGGACGGCTCCGTCACCGGTGTGCAGTCCGGACTGTGCCTCGCGCCGAACGCCGGTGGAACCGCCAACAGCACCCAGGTGGTGCTCGCGACCTGCAACGGCGGCAACGGTCAGAAGTGGACGCGCGGTTGAGGCGTACCCGATGGTGGTGAGCCGCAACGCGGCCTGAACCACCGGTGTGGCCCGGCCCGGGACATCCCCGGGTCGGGCCACACGGCGTGCGCGGACCTTCGTGACCGCCGCCGTCGCGTCGCAGGGCGGCGGTCACGCGCTCTCAGCGGTAGCCGGCGGCGACGATGTTCGCCTGCACCGCGTTCTCGGTCGCGTCGGACGGGTAGCCCGCCACCATCGCGCCCTCGTAGAACGTACCGACGCTCTGGTTGGAGTTGTCGATGCAGCAGTCCCCGCCGCTGCCGAGGATGATCGCGCCCTGCTTCCTCATCGGGCTGTACCCGCGTGGCAGCGACCCGTCATAGAGGGTGTAGAGGCCGCCGGACTGAGCGTTGCTGCCCTTGATGGCGAAGCGGGACGTGCCGTTGTTCTTCAGGGTGGCGGTGACGAATTTGCTGGTGAAGGCCCGCTGGTTGCTGTTCCAGGAGCTGCTGCCGCCGGGGTAGAGGCCGTACTCCAAGTCGGCCTGCACCCAGGGGCCGGAGCCGGAGCAGCCGCCGAACCAGCAACTGGTGCCGAAGTAGATCGCGTCCATCGCGCCCGCGCCGTCGGCGCGGCGGGTGGTCTCGCTGTTGCCGTAGTCGAAGCAGCAGCCGCTGTTGACGTGGGTGCCGCTGGTCACCATGTACATGCCCTCGGGTGCGGCGCCGGTCGGGATGCCGGTCAGGTGGCCGTCCCGCCAGTAGCTGCTGTTGCCGTTGATGTAGAGCGAGTAGACCTTGTTCCCGCCAACGGTCAACGACTCCCTGGTCGCGACCGCCGGTTGTACGGCGCCACCGATGCCGCCGGCCCCCTGGTAGCCGAGGTTGTTGCCACGCCCCGACTGGTCGTAGATGACCGTGATGACGCACGTGGTGTTCGCGCAGAAGCTGTCCTGGGTGGCGGAGTTGGCGCGTCCGCCCGCGCTGAGGACGCCGATGGTGCGGGTGGTGTTGTCCGAGGATCGGCGTACCTGGTAGAGCGAGCCGTTGTACGAGGCGTACAGGGCGCGGGTGGTGCTGTGCGCCGCGACGCAGGGCGTGCCACCCGACGCGTAGATGTCGCAGGGCAGCGTCGTGGTCGGTGGGGGAGTGGTGGGCGGCGGTGTGGTGGGCGGGGGCGTCGTCGGGTCCACCACGCCGTTGCAGGTAACGCCGTTGAGGGCGAAGGAGGTCGGCGTCGGGTTGCTGCCGGTCCAACTGCCGTTGAAGCCGAAGCTGGTGCTGCCGTTGGTGGGGATGCTGCCGTTGTAGGCGACGTTGGTGACGCTCACCTGGGAGCCGGCCTGGGTGAAGCTGCCGTTCCAGAGCTGGGTGACGGTCTGGCCGGCGGCGAAGTTCCAGGTCAGCCGCCACCCGTTGATGGCGTCGCCCACGTTGGTGATGGTGACGTTGGCGCCGAAGCCGCCCTGCCACTGGGAGTTGACCGCGTAGGTGACCTGGCAGCCGGCGGCGGCCGCTGAGGCGCCGGTCTGAGCGGCGGCGGCGCCGACGAGCACGAGGGCGGCGGCCGCGGCGACGAGCGCCGGCCGCCGATGGCGGATGTCTTGGGGTCGCACGTTCTCTCCTCATGGGTGGGAGTTGGCGGTGTGCGGGCCCCGCCCCGTTCACCCTGCTCGGGCCCGGACTCTGAGCAGGGGGACGACGGGACGGGGCCCGGTCCGCGGGCGCGTACGGCGTCGCCGGCACCGTCCGGCGCGGGATCGACCGTGCGGACGGTGGGGTCGGCGGGCCAGGCGCGACGGGTATGCGGCGGTGCGGTCGCCGCCCGCGACCCGGCCCGGGGTCGCGGTGACGGCGGTGGCTGTGGCCTGGAGCGGTCGTGGGAAGGCCGATCGGCGGCACGGCTCCGGCCGATCGGGGTGATGCCGACCTGCGGGCGCCGCTGGTCAGGCATCCGTCGTCCGGCCCTCGGCACGGGTCGCCCGGTGGTGAACTCGGGCCGTCCCGTGTCGGCCACGCTCCACCCGCCCGCGCCGCGAACGACGTAGACCGCGGCCGGGGCCAGCAGCTGGACGGCACCGGTGACGGTCAGTTATCGACGGCCGTCGTTACGTTAGCGTTAACAGGCGGCCCTGTCCATAGACGGTTGTCGGTGGCCTTTCCGGCCGTCGGCCGGTTCTGGGCGCCGATACCCCTGTTCAGGGGAGCGAGCGAGGTGCCGGTCCGGGTGTTCCGGGCGGCGCATGGCCGCGAGCGTGCCCTGGCCCAGTACTCAGGACGCCTCGCGGACCCGCGGGTCGGCGAGCCACACGTCGGCGAGGTCGCTGAGCGCGACACCGAGGACTTCGCTGAGGCAGACCACGGTCCCGAAGGCGGGCGCCGGGAGTCGACCCACCTCGATCTTGCGCAGGGTCTCCGGTGACATGCCGGCGGCAAGGGCGACCTCGACGATACTGCGACTGCCCCGCGCGACCCGCAGCGCCGCGCCAAGGCGTTGCCCTGCGGCGATCTGCTCCGGTGTGAGCGGTGGCCGAACCATGTGAGCAGGATAGTTCCGCCCCTGGAGGCCGGCAATGTCGACCCGCCGGACTCCCGCGCGACGTGGTATAAATATACCGCACCGGATGGGGAGGGTTTGTCGTGATCGAGCTGAAGTCTGCCGCGGAGATCGACCGGATGGCCGTGACCGGCCAGTTCGTCGGCGAGCTGCTGGCCGAGCTGCGGACGGTGGCCGCTGTCGGCGTCAACCTGGTGGAGATCGAGCACCATGCCCGCCGCCGCATCGCCGAACGTGGTGCCGAATCGTGCTACTGGGACTACACGCCGTCGTTCGGTCGTGGGCCGTTCCGTAACGTCCTGTGCCTCTCGGTCAACGACGCGGTGCTGCACGGCCTGCCGCACGACTACCCCCTGCGCGACGGTGACCTGCTGAGCATCGACATGGCGGTCGAGATCGACGGCTGGGCCGCCGACTCGGCGCTGTCGTTCGTGGTCGGGGCTCCCGACCCGGCCGACCTGAAGCTGATCGAGGCCACCGAGGTCGCGCTGAAGGCCGGCATCGAAGCCGCCCGACCGGGCAACCAGCTCGGCGACATCTCCGCCGCCATCGGCGAGGTCGCCCACCGCTACGGTTACCGGGTCAACAACGAGTTCGGCGGGCACGGCATCGGTCGCACCATGCACGAGGCCCCGCACGTGCCCAACAACGGCCGTCCCGGCCGGGGCATGACACTCAAGCCCGGCCTGACGCTCGCGATCGAGCCGTGGCTCTGCCGGACCACCGACAAGATCAAATTCGACCAGGACGGCTGGACGATCCGATCCTCGGACGGTTCGCGCTCGGCCCACTCCGAGCACACCATCGCAGTCACCGAGTCCGGTCCCCGGGTGCTGACGTCCCGCCCCGGGGAGCACCCGGAGCGGGGCCGCCGCAGCGGACAGTCGGCCGCGGCCTCCTGACCGACTACCACCGCCCCGCGTGCGCGGGGCGGTGTGCCACGCGTCAGCGCAGGCCCGCGAAGAGGTCGTCCTCGGGAACGGGCGCGTCGGTGGTGTCCCGCACCCGGACGAAGGTCTCCACGCCCATCAACTCGGTGAACCGCTCCTGGCCGAGCTGGAGGAAGAAGATGTTCTCGGTCTGGCTGGCGTGCGCGGCCAGGGCCTCGAACTTCTGCGCACCATGGGCGCGGGTGTCGACCCAGGTGGTGATCTCGTCGTCGGGGAGACCCAGCTCCGGCATGTCCGACGACTCGTCCGGGTCGGCCCACTCGACGCCGAGCTCCTTCATGATCCGGCCGAACTCCTCGAACGCCGTGCGGGGCACGGTGGTCCAGTAGACCTTCGCGGGGACGTCGGACTGCGCCACGGCGGCCATGGTGATGCGGTGCGCCTGGATGTGGTCGGGGTGACCGTAGAAGCCGTTCTCGTCGTAGGTGACGACGACGTCCGGCCGGTACCGGCGGATCAGCTCCGCGAGCCGGTCCGCGGCCTGCGCCACCGGCGTCGTCCAGAAGGAGCCGGGCTGGTCGTTCGTCGACCAACCCATCATCCCGGAGTCGGCGTAGCCGAGCGTCTCCAGGTGGGTGATTCCCAAGGTGGCCGCGCTGACTTCCAGCTCGGCCTGACGCATCGCCACGACGGCGGCCGGATCGTGACCGGGCTCGCCGGGCTTGACCCCGCCCGGCCCGTCGCCGCACCGCCCGTCCGTACAGGTCACGAGGACCGTGGTGACACCCTCGGCGGCGTACCGGGCGAGGACGCCACCGGTGCTCGTCGCCTCGTCGTCGGGGTGCGCGTGCACCGCCATCAGGGTCAGGGATCGCTCAGCCATGTCATCACCCTACGACCAGCGTCACGCCCGGAAGGGGTAGGCGACGCATCCTAGCCATCTGCCGGCCGGTCCTGGCCTCTTCGCCCAACGCGCCGTCGGGCCGCTCCGGGCTTCCTACGCTGTCGGGGCGGCCGGCGCACCGATGCCACGCGCCAACAGCCTGGACGAAAGGTACCGGTTCCCATGGCGGACTTCGAGGACGTGCGACAGATCGACGCCGGGGTCCTGAACGTCGGGTACGTCGATGCCGGCCCGCCGGACGGGCCGCCCGTGATCCTGTTGCACGGCTGGCCGTACGACATCCACAGCTTCACCGAGGTCGTGCCGCTGCTCACCGACGCCGGCCACCGGGTCGTGGTGCCGTACCTGCGGGGTTACGGCACGACCCGGTTCCTCGCCGACGACGCCGTCCGCAACGGCGAGCCGGCCGCGATGGGGCTCGACCTCGTCGCCCTCATGGACGCCCTGGGCATCGACAGCGCGAAGCTGGCCGGATTCGACTGGGGAGCGCGTACGGCCGACGTCGTGGCCGCGTTGTGGCCCGAGCGCTGTGCGGGTCTGGTGTCGGTGAGCGGTTACCTGATCGACGGTCAGGAGTCGGGCCGGGTGCCGCTGCCGCCGAAGGCCGAGTTCTCCTGGTGGTACCAGTACTACTTCGCCACCGAGCGCGGCCGGCAGGGGTACGACCGCAACCGCCGCGAATTCGCCCGGCTCATCTGGCAGACGGCATCGCCGAAATGGACGTTCGACGACGCGACGTTCGACCGCAGCGCCGCTGCGTTCGACAATCCCGACCACGTCGACATCGTGATCCACAACTATCGGTGGCGGCTGGCCCTGGCCGACGGCGAACCGCAGTACGCCGAGGTGGAGAAGCGCCTCGCCGGCAAGCCGAAGATCACGGTGCCCAGCATCACGCTGGAGGGTGACGCCAACGGCGCGCCCCACCTGGACCCCAGCGTCTACGGCAAGCAGTTCTCCGGCCGGTACGAGCACCGGACCGTCGGTGGCGGTGTCGGGCACAACCTGCCCCAGGAGGCGCCGCGGGCGTTCGCCGACGCGGTCCTGGAGGTGTGAGGCGGGGCCGCGTGTCAGTGGCCGGAGGCCGCCTGTCCGCGCCGCCGTCGACCCGGCGTCGAGGTCGGCTCCGGGCGTTCGACGCGGGTCGGATCGCCTCGTACTAGGTCGTCGTGGATGCGCCACCTGGCTGTGGTGACCGCGCGGCGGGCCGCCTCGTCGCCGCGCTCGACACGCTGGCGAAGCAGTTCCAGAGCGATGCGCCGGTTCTGACTGAACTGCCGTTCGTCGTCCACCACGACGACGAGGCCCGACGGGCGGTGGGTGGCGCGTACCGCCGTGCTGGCCTTGTTCCGGTGCTGGCCGCCGGGACCGCCCGTGCGGCAGCCGACGATCTCGACGTCGGCCTCGGCGAACGTCGTCGGGGGAGCGTCACTCGGCGGCGGTTGCGCCGTCACGTACCAGTTCTTTCGACCCGCGCTCGTTCGGTAGGGGCTGGGCGCCTGCCAGCACAACGTCCCCGTCCAGGAGGCGGCGAACGCCTCGACGTCGACGCCGGACAGCCGGATCAGCACCGACCGGTAGGTGCCGGGCCGGTCGCCGGGCACCACGTGGACCCGCTGGACCGCCACGCCCTGCCGGATGGCGTCACCCTCCAGACGGCGCAGCAGGTGGGCCAGCGCCCACGCGCACTCCCGCGGCCCACGGCCGGCGGACAGCAACAGAGCCGGGCTCACGACCGACCCCGCCCGCGACGCTGGTCCCGCCGGTCCGAGCGAGGCGCGGCCCCGACGTCCGGCGTCTTGTAGGTGACCAGGGGGATCGTGGTGGCCACCGGCGTGGCGAGCTGGTGCGCGACGAGATCGCCGATCACCTGCTCGATCCGCTTGTACGCGGTGGGCGCCTCCTCGAAGAGCAACTGCCGGTCGCCGCACACCACCAGCGAACCCACCGGCGTACGCCGTAGCTCCTCGACCGTGTGCTTGGCCCGGCCCCGGCGGAGCGCGTCGGCGCGGGACATCTTGCGACCCGCGCCGTGCGCCACCGAATGGTTGGCGTCCGCCCCGGCGTGGGCGGCCACCAGGTACGACGCGGTGCCCCGCGTACCGGCGACGAGCACATCGCGACCGTCACCCGGCGCCGCTCCCTTGCGGTGCAGGTAGACGCCGTCGCGCACCTCGACCAGGTTGTGACACTGGTCGACGACCGGCTCGGTCGGTTCGGCCCCCAGGGCGTACGCGACCCGGGCGGCCAGCAGCCGTCGGTTGAGCGAGCCCCAGCGCACCGCCTCGTCGTGTCGGGTCAGGTAGGCGGCCGGGTCGGGTGCGGGGCCCGCCCCGTGCGTCTCGGTGTGCGTCCGCAGGATCCGCTCACCCAGGCCCCGCGAACCGCTGTGCACGACCAGGACGAGGTCACCGGTTGCCAGCCCGAGACGGTCGGCGTGCTCCGGCGCGAAGACGGTGTCGACGCGGGCCAGCTCGACGAAGTGGTTGCCGCGGCCGACCGTACCGAGCCCGTCCAGGTGGCCGGCGGGAACGTCGCCCGCGAGGACGGCCCAGGCGGGGTCGTCGGCGTCCCGCTCCGGGTCCAGCGCGCGGTCGAGGTCCGGGAACCGGGCGGCCAGCCGCTCGGGTACGACGCGCCGGAGTCGAATCGGGAAGACGGCGATACCGCAGCCGATGTCGGAGCCGACCAGGAACGGGTACAGGACTGTCGACGCCATGGCCGCGCCGATCGGGGCGCCCTTGCCCGGGTGCAGGTCCGGCATGCCGGCGACGTGGACCATGCCGTCGAGGGCGGCCACCTGCCGGCACTGGTCGAGCGCGGCGGACTCGATCCAACTCGAGGCGGACGCGAACACGGTGACGGTGGCGGGGGTGGACAGGGACAGGGACTCCCCGGGGGAGTGGTGCTCGGACAACGACGCTCACTTCTCGCTGAGTCGCAAGTGGACGGACGGCGGTACGGCACCGGGCGGCGTGAAATGGGCCTCGGCGCGGTGCTCAGGTGGTGTCCGTCAGTACGTCATGGGCACCACTGTGGCGATGTCTGATGCGCACGGCAACTGGTTATCGGTGGGGCGTGGGCACCTGCCGACCCGGCACGATTGACGCCGCTCGCCATCTGTCGGATGGGTGATGGCCCGGGACGCGGCTCGCCCGTCATCATCCGGGAATGCTGACTGGGCGTGACGGCACGTTCGCCGAGGCCCGCGCCGCGCTGGTGCGGGCCGACGGCGCCGTCCTGATCGGTCCGGCGGGGGTGGGTCGCACGGCCCTCGCTCGCGCGGTGGTCGCCGACCTGCCGCCGCGACTTTTCGCCACGGTGTGGATCACCGCCACCGAGGCGAGCAAGGAGGTGCCCTTCGGCGCGCTCGGTCGACTCCTCACGGGCGGTCACCCCGCCCTGCACCCGGCCCTGGTGCACAGCACCGTCCTGACCAGCCTGGTCGAGCGGTGCGGGCCGGCCCGCACGCCCGTCCTGGTCGTCGACGACGCCCACCTGCTCGACGGGCCGTCCGCCGGTGTGCTGCTCGGCCTCGTGCAGGCCCGAGCGGCCCGGGCCCTGCTCACCGTCCGGTCGGGGGTCCCGGTGCCCGACGCCGTCGTCGCGCTGTGGAAGGACGTCGGACTGTCCCGACTGGTGGTGCCCGCCCTGACCGAGGCCGAGGTCGGCGCGCTGGCCTCGGAGCGGTTGGCGGGTCCGGTCAGCCGCTCCACCACCCACCTGCTGTGGCAGTGGACCGGCGGACTGCCGCATCTGGCGGTGGCGTTGCTCGACCACGGGCAGGAGGTCGGTTCGCTGGCCCGCGACAGCGACCAGTGGCGCTGGCGCGCCGGTCTGGCGGTGCCGGCACAGGTCGCGGACCTGCTCGACCGGGAGCTGGACCGTGTCGGCCGCCCCGGTGAGGAGGCGCTGGCCGCGATGGCGCTCGGCGGGCCGCTGCCGCTTCCCGTCGCGGAGGCCGCCGCGTCGCCGGAACTGCTCGCCGACCTCGAACAGCTCGGTATGGTCCGCAGCGAGGAGCGCGGCGACGAGGTCCTGGTGCGGTTGCGCGATCCGATGCTCGGCGCGGCGGTACGCCGACGCATGTCACCCGCCCGGCGTCGCCGCATAGCCGCCGCGCTGCTGACCGGCGCGCGGCAGGCCACGCCGCGTGGCTCGCACGCGGTGGCCCGCGCGCTCTGGGCGGTGCACGCCGGGCAACCGGTTGACCCGCCGGAGCTGGTTCGGTCGGCCGGCCTGTGCCTGTACGCCGACCCGGCGGCCTCGGAACAGTTGGCCCGACGCGCCTGGCAGGAGGGTGGTGGGGCGTCGGCAGCGGTCGCGCTCAGCGCCGCCCTCGCGGAGCAGGGCCGCGCCGTCGAGGCGTACGAGACGCTGCGTACCGCCGCACGTGACGCCGACACGGCCGGTGACCCGACCGCCCGGGTGACGGTGGGCGTGGCCCTGGCCGCGCACCGCCTCTGGGTCGGGCGGGAGCCGCGACAGGCGTACGACGACCTGCGGCGACTGCGCGCGGACGCCGATGCGGCCGGCCGGGCGGAGTTGGCGGTGGCCGGCGTGCTGGTCCAGTTGTTCAGCGGCGAGACGGCACGGGCGCTGGCGAGCGCTCGTCAGCTCCTGGGCGAGTCACTCCCGCGCGGCGCGCGGCTGCGGGTCATGTTGGCGTCGGTCGCGGCGCTCGTGCTGGCCGGCCGCACGGAAGAGGCGGTACGGGTGGGCCGCGCGGTGGTCGAGGCGGTCGAGCGGGCCGGCTCCTCGGCCATGCCGCAGATCCGTGGCATGGCCGGGGCCGCGGTGGCACTGGCCGAGCTGTGGCGTCAGCCCACCCCGACCGGTCCGGTCAGCGACCCCGCCGCCGGTCGGTGGCCGCTGCCCCCGGACCCGCTCGTCTCCGGTCTGTCCCCCACCGCCTGGCCCCTCTTCGACGGGTACGCCCAGCGGGTCAGCGGGGATCGGGCGGGCGCCATCAGCCGGCTCCGGGACGCCGTCGCCCAGCAGGCCGGTGGCAACGGCATGTTCCGTGCCGAGGCAACCGGCTGGCTGGCCGTCACCCTGGCCGAGGACGGCCGCCCGGATGAGGCGGAGGCGGTGCTACGGGCGCACCCCGTCGACGCGGTCGCGCTGGTCCCGGGGCTGCGGCCGTGGGCGCTGGCGGCGGTCGCCGCGGCGACCGGTCGGCGCGCTCGGGCGGGCGAGCTGATGGACGAGGCGATCGTCGTCGCGCACGCCTCCGGGAGTTGGCTGGTGGAACTGGGCTATCTCATCTACGCCGCGCACCTGGACCCGGTCGCCGGTCCGGCCCGCTACGCGGACCGCGTCGCCGAGGCTCTCGTCCACGTGGACGCCGAGCGGCTCGTGGCCGCCGGCCGGGCGGTGATCGCGCTGGCCGGACGCGATCCCACCGTCATCCTGGAGCACGCGCACCGTCTGGTGGACATGAACATGACCGGGGAGGCGCTGAAGGTGGCCGGCGAGGTCGGCCGGCGGGCCGGGGTCACCGACACCGTCCGGCTCGCCGTCGACCTGCGTGCCCGGTTGCGGTCGGCGGTGCGGGAAGACCCCGCGAGGGTGGCCGGGCTGACCGCGCGGGAGCGGCAGATCGCCGGGCTCGCCGCCCGGGGCCTGTCCGACCGGGAGATCGCCGAGGCGTTGGTGCTGTCGGTGCGTACCGTGCAGACACATCTGGGTCGGGCCTACCGCAAGCTGGCGGTGACCTCGCGGCGGGACCTGTCGGACGCGTTGCGGCCTGCCGGCTGAGGACACCGACGGTGGCCGGGGCGCGACGTGCGCCCCGGCCACCGCCCTAGGAGTTCTTCGTGTAGCAGGTGATTTTGCCGTTGGAGTCCTCACGGCAGTCCGCGCCCTTGGCGCCGAGGACGTTGATCGTGCCGACCAGGAGGGTGAAACCCAACCCGGTCAGGATCGCCGTGCCCACCTTCTTGGCGACCTCGGCGAAGTTGGCCGTGACGTCGAGCCGGAAGCTGACGGGCGCGTACCGGATCTGCTCCCACAACTCGGCGATGCGCGGGTCCTGACCGGTGATGCTGAAGTCGTCGCTGCTGTGGTCGTCGGTCACCCGGCCGGTGGCGATGGCCACGAACACGTTCCTGTGCTGGTCCACGACGTTCGGTCCGGCGGCGAAGCTCCAGCTGTGGCTGAGAAAGCCGTTCTCGTGTACGTGCCCCTGGAACCAGTAGTGGCCGTCGCTGGCCATCCGCAGCGAGGCCGTGCCCTTCACGCTCGACGGCAGCAGGCTGCCGGAGAACGTCTCGGTCCACTCCTGTTCCAGTCGGTCCATCGCCACCCTCGTCGACCCGCCCGGATGCCCGACCTGCGCGCCCACCTGACGCAGCGTCAGCGGAGCACGGATATCGAGGTACCGGCCGGCGGCGGTACGGACGCTGGCCATGGCCTCACTCCCTCGACTTCCAGAAGTGGGTGGTCCCGTTCTCGTCCTTGTACGCGTGGACCTTGCCCGGCTGGCCGAAGAACGCGACCCACCCGGCGACCACCGCGCCGAAGATCACCACCGGAATCCACTTCAGGATGTTGCCGATCAGCTCTGCCACGTTCATCGACACGCTCAGCCGGAAGTTCACGCTGGCCGTGCTGAGCTGATCCCAGTACTGCGCGATCCGCGGGTCCTGCCCGTGCTCGGCGAAGGTGTCGGTGCTCGAGTTGTCCGACACCTTGCCGCTCTTGGAGAAGACGAAGGCGTTGCCGTCATCGTCCACGAAGCCCGGCGTGGCGACCAGCGACCAGTTGTGCGTGACGGCGCCGTTCTCGTGCACGTGCCCGTCGAACATGTAGCCGCCGTCGCTGAACAGCCGCAGCCACGCCGAACCCTTGACGCTGGAGGGCAGGAGGCTCCCGGAGAACCACTCGCTCGACGTCTGTTCGAGCTGTACGAGCAGCCGGCGGGTGGATCCGGTGGGGTGGCCCAGTTCCGTACCGACCTCCCGCACCGTCATGGGCGCTTCGAACCGTAGGTACTTCCCGGCCTTCTGACGCAGGCTGTTCATGACGTGGTCACCATGATCGCCACCAGTGCCCGGCCGGTCGGCAGCGGCCCGAGCGCCTTGCCCAGGATCGCCCCGACCGCCTTGAGCGGGTCGGCCACCCGCATGGCGTGTCCCCGGGTGGGGGAGGTGGTCAGCAGGTCGCCGGGGCGCACCGCGCCGTGCGTCGCGTCGACCAGGCAGTAGACCTTGCCGGCCAGGGCCAGCGGACGACGCTGCTCGCTGTCCGGTCGCCGGTCCAGCACCATGGCCGGCGCGAAGCTGCCGGCGCCGGAGACCACACCGGCCACCGCCGTGTCGTACGGCTTGTCGGCCAGTTCCAACGCGCCGGTCTCGCCGATCACGAGCACCGCGCCCGGGATCGCCGACGGCAGGTGACCGGCCGCGACGTCGAACTCCTCGGCCAGGTCGGCGTTGCTGAGCGAGATGTCGCCGTGCACGCCGTCGATGACCACGGTGTACGCCCGGGTGTCCGGGTTGGCGAAGGACATCGAACTCTGGTCACCACTGATCGCGACCGTGTAGGTGCGCGTCTTGCTGTGGCAGAACTTGATGTGATTGTTGGCGCCGTCGAGGTCGACCTCGTTCGCCGCGACGACCTTGGAGTTGACCGCGTTGGTCGCGGACACGTTGGTCGCCGTGACACTGGGGCTGTTCACGTTGTTGGCGGCCCACACGTCGCCCGTGGTGCCGTTGAGCAGTAGCCGGTACTGCCGGGTGTCGGGGTGGGCGAAGGACATCGAGCTGTGCTCGCCGTCGATGCCGATGGTGTACGTGCGGGTCTTGCTGTGGCAGAACTTCACGTGGTTACCCGGCCCGTCCAGGTCGACCTGGTTGGCGCTCAGGCTCCGGCTGTTGACGTTGTTGGCGGCCCACAGGTTGCCGTTCTGCCCGTCCAGAACGGTCGTGTAGGCGCGCTTGTCGTTCGCCAGGCTGATGGTGCTGGTGCCGCCGTTCATCCCGATCGTGTACGCGCGGGTCGTGAAGTTGGTCAGGACGAGAGCGTTGTCGGCGCCGTCGAGCACGACGGCCCGGGCGGCGACGGTGTCGGCGGTGATGGTCGTCGGCGGTGTCGCCGTCGGCGTGGCCGGTGCCGCCTGGGCGTCACCCTTGGCCGGCACCGCCGTGTCGGGCGGCCCGTCGGCGCGCTGCGCCTGCTCGGCCTCGCGGGCCGGCGCGGGTGCCCGGACCGGCGGCGGCGCCGGTGCGGCGACGTCCGCCCGGGCCGGAGCCTCGTCCGGGGTGGTTCGTTGCGGCGGTGTGGTCGGTGCGGTGGTGGGCCGGGCGATCGCCTCGGCGCTGTCCGGGTCGCTGGCCTTCGCGGCCTCGTTGCTGGTCATGTGTCCATTGCAGCCGCGAGCCGGGTGGTCGGACGTCCGCAGCCGCTACGTAGATTGGCCCACCCGACTACGTAGTCGCCGGCCGGCGTACGCTGCCGCGATGGCCACACCGCGTCGCATCCTGGTCTACGGGGTGTACGGCGCGGGCAAGTCCACTCTCGCCGCGCGGTTGGCGCAGCGCCTCGGCGTGCCGTGGTATCCGGTGGACGACCTGCTGTGGCTGCCGGGGTGGGTTGAGGTGCCGGTCGCCGAGCAGCGCAGCCGGATCGAGAAGATCTGCCGCCGGGACGCCTGGATCCTCGACGGCGCGTACCACGGGTGGCGGGACGTACCGCTGGCGCGCGCCGACCTGGTCGTGGCCCTGGACTACCCGCGGTGGCGTTCGTTCGGGCGTCTCCTGCGTCGTACGGCGCGTCGCCTGGGCACGGGCGAGGTGATCTGCAACGGCAACCGCGAATCAGTCGGCAGTGTGCTGTCCCGGGACTCGATCCTGCTCTGGCACGTCGCCGCGTTCGGGCGCGCACGGCGGCGGATGCGCGCCTGGCAGGCCGATCCGGCCGGCCCGCCGGTTCTCCTGTTCACGCACCCCGCGGCCCTGGATGACTGGCTGTCGAACCTGCCGACCCGGTGAGCGCGCTCAGCCCGCCCGCTTGTCGACCCTCCTCGCCAGGCCCACGACGCACGGCGAGGACGGGCTGGAGCTGCCGGTCGGGAACCGGAAGCGTCGCAGCTCCTCGACGGCGAACCCCGCCGCCGTGATGGCGGCCGTGGTGTCGCGGCCGGTGTGGCAGCCGGCGAACAGCTTCGGCCACAGCGTGGCGTCGGACAGCCGCTGTACCCGGCGCAGGCGGCTGGGTTCCTCGGCCGCGACGTGCTCGAAGAAGCGCAGTTGCCCGCCGGGGCGCAGCACGCGGTGGATCTCGGCGAGCGCTGCCGCCTGGTCGGGCACGGTGCACAGCACCAGCGCGACCACTGCCGCGTCGAACTCGCCGTCGGCGGCGGGCAGCGCCTCGGCCAGGCCGTCGACGACCGTGACCGGCACCGGTGCGCCCGCGGCCGCCCGGACGGCGGCGGCGCGTAGGCGACGTTCCGGTTCGACCGCGACGACCTCGGTCACGGCGCGGGGGTAGTGGGCGAACATGCGTCCGTTGCCGGCGCCGACCTCGACCACCCGGCCACTCAGGCCGGCGGCCAGGTCACGGCGGAACTCGGCGGTGCCGGCACGGTCCATGGCGACGCTGAGCCGCTCGTAGACCCGCGCGAACACCGGATGGGACACAGCGGCCACGTCGACCTCCAGGATTCGCGGGCGGCGACCACAATCATGGGTCGCGATGTCAACCGCGTCGGTCCGACGCGCTCCGTAGGCTGGGTTCGTCAGGCGATTCCGCGCACCGGAAGTGGTCCGATCATGAAGATCGTCGTCATCGGCGGGAGCGGTCTCATCGGCTCCAAGGTCGTCCAGAACCTCGGTGGGCAGGGCCACGAGGCGGTGGCGGCATCCCCGAAGACCGGCGTGAACACCCTGACCGGCGAGGGGGTGGCCGAGGCGCTCGACGGCGCCGCCGTCGTCGTGGACACGTCGAACTCCCCGTCGTTCGAGGACAACGCCGTCCGGGAGTTCTTCGAGACGTCGACCCGGAACCTCCTCGCCGCCGCCGCTACCGCCGGGGTGCGGCACTACGTGGTGCTGTCGATCGTGGGCTCCGACCGGCTCCCGGAGAGCGGGTACATGCGGGCGAAGGTCGTACAGGAGAAACTCGTCGCCGGGTCCGGTCTGCCGTACTCGCTGGTCCATGCGACCCAGTTCTTCGAGTTCCTCCAGGGCATCGTCGACGCCGCCACGGACGGCGACACGGTACGGCTGGCGCCGGTGCTCATCCAACCCATGGCGGCGGACGACGTCGCGTCCGAGGTGACCGCTGTCGCGCTCGACGAGCCGACGAACGGCGTCGTCGAGATCGCCGGACCGGAACAGTTCCGTCTCGACGAGCTGGGACGGTCCGTCCTCGCCACCCGGCACGACTCCCGTTCGGTCGTCTCCGACCCCGGGGCGCGTTACTTCGGCGCCACGCTGACCGAGCGCTCGCTCGTTCCGGCTGACGGCGCCCGCATCGCCGCCACCCGCCTCGACGGGTGGCGCGCCCGGACGGCGGGGTAGCCGCCGCCTCACCCCGGTGGGGTGGGCCGCAGGCGGTGCGTCAACTCCCGCACCACCGCCGCGAACCGCTCGTCGGATTCGGCCGGCCAGTGCCCGAGGATCGGCGGCGGAACGCTGTCGCCGGGCGGGGTCACCACGTCGCTGGGGTCGACCTCCCGGCGGTCCACCGCGGCGGCCGGGTCACCGGCGGACGCCTCGGGTCCCCGGTCGGCAAAGACGCGCCCGCCGATCGGGTCGGTGTCCCGCCAGAGGTTGACCCAGCGCCAGCCCACCCGGTTGCCGATCTCCCGCAGCACCGCGTCGTCGACGTAGGCGGGGAAGAGTCGCGCGTAGAGCCGGCGCAGCGGTGACCCGTGCGTGAGCAGCGCGACCCGATCGCCGATCCGGGACGGCAACTGGAGCACCGCGGCGGCGAGCAGGACCGAGCCGTGGCTGTGCCCGGAGAGCAGCACGTGGTCCCCGCGCTCCACCAGGTAGGTGATCCGCCGCGTCAGCTCCGGCACGGCCCGTTCGGCGTAGCACGGCGGCGCGAACGGGTGGGCGGCCCGGGGCCAGAAGGTGCCGAGGTCCCAGATGACCCCGACGTGCCGCCGGAAGGTGGTGGTGCGGTAGGCGAAGACGCCGGCGAGCACCAGGCCGAGAAGGCCCACCGCCTTCACCCAACTGGTGAACGCGATGCTGAAGGTGATCGCACCGGCCGGCAACCGGGTGACCCGCTCGACGATGTCGCCCGGAAACACGCCCATCAGGCCGAGGGTGGTGGTGGCGGAGCTGACCCCGGCGAGACAACCGAAGATCACGCCCAGCAGCACCAGACGTTCGGTGAAGCTGGCCCGGGCCACCGCGTCGCGTACCTGTCGCAGCCGCGGGCGGGCCTCCGTCGGCGCGTCCGGGTAGTCGCGTGTGACGATCGCCGCCGCACGGCGGCGACGACCGGAGCGGGAGACCGTGACGACCAGCACGGCGACGAGCGCCGTGACCAGCGCGGTACGGAGAAAACCGAAGATCGCCCAGGTGTACGCCCGGGGCGGACCCGTCGCGATGCCCTCCCCGGTCGGCAGGTCGCGGTCGAGGTAGTCCGCCACCCGGTAGGCCAGTTCGGCGGAGTACCCCACCGCCGTGCTGATCGCCGCGGCCGCGATGACCAGCGCTCCCAACCCGAACAGGGGGCTGCCCCTGCGCCGCCAGAGCAGGATCGCCCCGAGGGCGGCCAGCAGGATCGTCTGGGTGGCGAACAGCCAGACCAGCGTCCTGTCGTAGCCGGGCAGAGTGGCGTCCTCGCGCCAGCCGGCCGGGCTGGTCGCCACGTGGGCGGCGACCACGACGGCCAGGACCGTCGCGGTCGTGCGCAGGGTGGTGGTGATCGTGTCGAGCCGCCGGTCGGTCGGGGACCGGTCGATCAGCGCCGGCGTGCAGAGCAGCGCCACACAGGCCGCCAGGACCACGCCCGTGACCACCGCCAACGCGATCGTGGCGACCGAGGCGTCGCGCGCGGCGCGAGCGGTGAGCAGGACGAGACTCAGCGTCCCGAACGCCCCGGCGACGTGCACGGACCGCAGCCGCCCCACCAGGGGTTCCGCGTCCCACGTGCCGACCTTGCTGAGCCGATGCCCGGCGACCTCCTCGTCGGGCGCGCGGAACGCCTCGAACGACCGCCCGGGCCGGTTGCTGAGCCGCCACACCAGGCCGATCGCGGCGGCCGGGACCAGCGCGAACACCGCCAGTCGTCGCCCGACGGGCTGCCCGCTGAACCAGGACAACCAGCTGCGGCCGGCCAGGCAGCGGGGCGAGTTCAGGCAGTGCCAGGCGAGCAGGTCGAGGGCGACGCCGGCGATGGCGAGCACGTACAGCACGGTGAGGGTGAGTGCCAGCACCCGGCAGAGGGACTTGACCACGCTCTCCGAGCGGGGGTTCGCCGGCCGCATCCAGATCGCCACGTTTATCAGCAGGAACGGCAGTAGGAGCACCAGCGCCAGGGTGCGGGCGACGGTTCCGGAGGGCAGGTCGCCCCAGCGGTACGCCTCCAGCGTCACACCGCGCGCCTCGGGGCTCGCCCAGCGCGGCCGGACCCGGACGAAGCCGCCCATGTGGTCGCCCGCGACCTGCACCGTCCGCGCCAGGCCCAGCACCTGCTCGGTGCTCGCGCCGGAAACGCCGTGCACCCGCAGCTCCACGATGCCGGAGGCGGTGTCCGGGCCGCTCATCCGCGCTGATCCATCCGCCACCGCCCCCCGAGACACCCCGACCGCCCGGTGCCGGCGATCGGTCCGTGGGTGGCCCGCCACCGGTGTGGCGGACCGGGGTCTACCCCGCCCGGAAGCGCCCAATCGCCCGGGGTCGCCCCAGTCGGCGCTTGCCGCGCACCTACCCGCCCGGAACGCTCCCGGACACCTCCTGGCGGTAGGCGCGTGGTGAGACGCCGGTGACCCGTTTGAAGGCCACGCTGAGGGCGCTCTCCGAGCCGTACCCGACGGCTCGGGCGATGGCCGCGACGGAGTCGGAGCCGTGCCGGATGCGGTCCGCCGCGAGTTCGATCCGCCATCCGGTGAGGTATTCCAGCGGACCGACGCCGACGACCTTCCGGAAGCGGGCGGCGAGCGTCGAGCGGGAGACGGCGGCGGTGCGGGCGATCGCGTCCACCGTCCACTGCTGCGCGGGCCGGGCGTGCATCGCCCGTAGCGCGGGGGCGACCACCGGGTCGGCGAGCCCGGCCAGCCAACCGGAGGTGTGCTGCGGGTCGCGGGCGAGGTGCACCCGCAGGACCTGGATCAGCAGGACGAGCGCCAGGTGTTCCGCGACGAGCCGCGACCCGAGTTGGGGCCGCCGCAGCTCGATGTCGATCTGGTCGAGGGCCCACCGGATGGTGGCGGCCTCGGGAGCGTCGGCCGGCACGTGGATGACCGGCGGAAGGCCGTCCAGCAGGAGGCTGCGACCCCTGTCACCCAGGGAGAACGCGCCGCCGATGAGGAACATGTCGGCGCCCGCACCGGCGTGTGCCACGCCGTCGCCGGCGGCGGCGAAGATCGGGTACGCCGGCTGGGCCGGCACGTCGGGATCGCTGAAGAGCGTGTACGACACCGGCCGGGTCAACAGGTAGCAGTCGCCCTCGGTGAGGGCGATCGGTTCCGCCTCGCCCTCGATGAGGAGGTGGCAGTTGCCGCGTCGGATGGCGTTGAACTTGGCGCCGACCGGCGGGTCGAACCGGACCGCCCAGCGCCCACCGGCGACGAGACCGGCGGACAGGTGCGCGGTGGCGCCGAGCAGTGCCAGCACGTCTTCGAGCGGGTCCATCCTCACCGTCCTGGACGCTCGCGAAAGTATGAAGGATTCCAGACTATAGGCAGTCCAGAGTGAGCTGCATAGCGTGGTGGACATGACAGCGCACGCACGTCTCACCACTGGATTCACCGCCCGCACCACCGCCGCCGAGATCCTCGACGGTGTGGACCTGACCGGGCGTCGGATGATCGTCACGGGCGGCGCCTCCGGCATCGGTGTCGAGACCGTTCGCGCCCTGGCCGGCGCCGGCGCGGAGGTCACGGTAGCGGTCCGTGACCCGGATCGGGCCGCGGGGCTCGTCGAGGAGTTCGTCGGCGACGCCGCGCGGGGAAGCGTCCGGTCGGCCGCGCTCGACCTCGCCGATCTGTCGTCGGTCGACGCGTTCGTCGAGGCCTGGGACGGCCCGCTCGACGCGCTGGTCGCCAACGCCGGCATCATGGCGCTGCCGACCCGTCAGCTCTCGGCCCAGGGCTGGGAACTCCAGCTCGCGACCAACTACCTGGGGCACTTCGCGCTGGCCGTCGGACTGCGCGACAACCTGCGGGCGGCGGGCGCGGCGCGGGTCGTGCTGGTCAGCTCTGGAGCGCACCTGAGCGCCCCGTTCGACGCCGCGGATCCCCACTTCGAGCGGCGGCCGTACGACCGGTGGACGGCGTACGGGCAGTCGAAGACGGCGGACGTCCTGCTGGCGGTGGGCATCACCCGGCGGTGGGCGGCGGACGGGATCACCGCCAACGCCCTCAACCCCGGATACATCCACACAAAGCTCCAGCGCCACCTCGACGACGACACGATGCGCGCGCTCGGCGGGATGGACGAGGCGGGCAACCTCCTGGTGCCGGACTACTACAAGACGCCCGCCCGGGGCGCGTCGACCACGGTCCTGCTCGCGGCGTCGCCCCTGCTCGACGGCATCGGGGGCCGGTACTTCGTCGACAACCAGGAGATGGAGGTGGTTCCCGGCGGCCCCGATGCCTCGGACGGCGTCGCGGACCACGCGGTCGACCCGGCGGCCGCGGACGAGCTCTGGGCGTACGCCGAGAAAGCGCTTGCCGAGCGCTGAGCGGGACCGCCGTCCGGCGCCGGGCGCGGCGCGGGCCCGCGTGGGCGCGCCCGGCGTTCAGGATTGATCGGGGTACGGCGGGGTAGCCGCCCGCCATGGTCGCTGCCGGTCGTCCCGGTGCGGACGGGGACGCGTCGGCGCGCGCCGACGGGGCAGCGCCGGCCGGCCCGGCGTCGGCCGTCGCGCGGCTGCGGGGCCAGCTGTCGGGCACGCTGCGGGATCGAGCGCGGCGGGTTCGGGGTATCGGGGGGCTGGCCCTGCAGGCCGGCGTGGCCGCAGCGCTGTCCTGGCTGGTGGTGCGCGAGGTGCTGCACGTCTCGCAGCCGGTGTTCGCGCCGATCTCCGCGGTCTCCACCCTCGCGGCGTCGGTCGGGCAACGCCTGCGCCGCACCGTAGAGCTGATCATCGGTGTCACCGTCGGGGTGCTGGTCGGTGACCTGCTGCTCGGGGTGATGGGCACGGGGTGGTGGCAGCTCGCCCTGATCGTCGTGTTGGCGATCCTCGTCGCGCTGTTCCTCGTCGGCAGCGCGGCCGTGGTGATCCAGGCGGGCGCCACGGCGGTGCTCATCGCGACGCTGAGTCCAACCGTGCGCGACCTGGAGATCCCCCGCTTCGTGGACGCTCTCGTCGGGGGCGCAGTGGCGCTGCTGGTCACCGCCGTCCTGCTGCCGTTGAGCCCGTTGCGGGTGCTCAACCGGGCCGCGCGACCGGCGCTGGACCTGCTCAGCGCCCAACTCGACGCCACCGCCGGCGCGTTGGCCGACCGGGACATCGACCGCGCGCTGACCGCCCGGGCGAGGTTGCGGCAGAACAAGGACGAGCTGGGTGCGCTCATCGAGGCGACGCAGGGGGCCCGGGAGGCCAGCACCCTCTCTCCCGTGCACTGGCATCAGCGGCAGGGGCCGGTGGCCCGGTACGCGCGCACGGCGGAGCCGGTCGACCGGGCCATGCGTAACGCGGGGACGCTGATCCGTAGGGCGGTGACCCTGCTCGAGGATGGTGAGCCCGTCCCGGAACCCATGCCCACGGCGGTCGCCGGCCTGGCCGAGGCGGTACGCCTGCTCCAGCGGCAGTTCGCCGCCGGCCGTGAACCCGTTCAGGCGCGCGAGCGGGCGCTCCAGGCGGTCTGCGCCGCCGGCGACGCCTACCGGGAAGGCGTCGGCTTCTCCGGGAACGTCGTGGTGGCGCAGGTCCGGACGACCGCCAGCGACCTGCTGGTGGCCACCGGTCTGAGCCAGGACGCCGCGAACCGGGTGGTCCGCCGCGCGTTCGCAACCGCTGACACACCCGCTGAGCAGCGCCGATGAGCACCATGGCAGCAATCTGAGCCACAGGTGTTGCACCCTGAGCCAAAGTGGTGCCATGATGGTGCCATGGACTTGAGGCCGTACGTCGAGAACCTGCGTAACGAGTTCGCCGTGGCAGCCGAGGGCGTGGAACCGGAGAGTCGGGCGCTGGCCGAACGGCTCTTCACCCAGCTCGAAGCGGCGACCCACCTCACGCTGCTCGAGGCGCTGTCCGACGCGGCCGACGAGATCACCCGCGATCTCGCCCCCGGGTCGGTGCACGTCCGGCTGCGCGGACGTGAGCCCGACTTCGTGGTGGCGCCCGCCACCTCGCCCACGGACGGGCCGGTCGAGCCCGCCGCGCCGGCTCCGGCCCCGGTGCCGCTGCTACCACCCGAGGGCGACGAGGGCGGCACGTCCCGGATCAACCTCCGCCTTCCCGATCACCTCAAGGCCAGCGTCGACGAGGCCGCGAGTCGCGCCGGGCTCTCCGTCAACGCGTGGCTGGTGCGCGCCGTCGCCGGCGCCGTCGGGGCCGGCGGCCCCGACCGTCAGCCGCCGCGCCGGCCGGAGCCCCCGAGGTCCGGCCAGCACGTCACCGGCTGGGCGCGCTGAGCCGCACGCCCACCCGTAGCTCTTTCCGCCTCCGCCAACACCTCCCGGGAGACCACCATGCCTGTTTTCGACACGCCAGAACCGATCTCCGTCCAGGTCGAGCTGCCCATCGGGGACGCCTGGATCGCCGCGACCGACCGCACCGACACAGTGGTACGGGTCCGGCCCCGCGACCCGTCGAGCAAGGCCGACGTGAACGCGGCCGAGCAGACCACCGTCGACTTCGCCGCCGGGCAACTGCGCATCAGGGTGCCGAAGAGCTGGCGTCGGTACGGCTTCGGCTCCGGACCGTCGGTCGACGTCCTGATCGAGGTGCCGACCGGCACGCGGCTGTACGCCGAGGCGGCGTGGGCGGCCTTCCGCGCCCAGGGGCGGCTCGGCGAGTGCCGGATCAAGACCGGAAGCGCGATCCGACTGGAGGAGACCGGGCCGTTGGAGATCGACAGCAGCCACGGCGAGGTCGCGGTGGAGCATGTCACCGGTTCGGCCCGGGTGAAGGCGTCGTCCGGCAAGGTGCGCCTCGGCGCGGTCGACGGCGACGCGGAGATCAAGAATTCCTCCGGCGACTGCTGGATCGGCCGCAGCGGAGGCGACGTCCGCATCAACACCGCATACGGCGACATCACCGTCGACGCGTCGACCGCCTCGGTGGCGGCGCGCACCGCGTACGGCAACGTGCGGCTGGGCGAGGTCGTGCGCGGGTCAATCGACTCACAGACCTCCTACGGCGCGATCGAGGTGGGGGTCCGGCGTGGCACCGCCGCCTGGCTCGACGTCAGCTCCCGACACGGCCGCGTCCACAACGCCCTCGACGCGGCCGACAGCCCGGCCGAGACCGACGAGACGGTCGAGATCCGCGCCAACACCTCCTACGGCGACATCACCATCCGCCGCGCCTGACGCGCCCCGGCCCCACCACAGATGAGGAAACCATGACCGGCAGCAGCAGACCCGCGATCGTCACCACCGAGCTGCGCAAGTCCTACGGCGACAAGGTCGTGCTCGACGGCATCGACCTGATGATCACCGAGGGAACGATCTTCGCGCTGCTCGGCCCCAACGGCGCCGGCAAGACCACCACCGTGCAGATCCTCTCCACCCTCCTTCCCGCCGACGGCGGCCACGCCCGCGTCCTCGGCCACGACGTGACCCGCGAGGCCGACGCGGTACGCGGGTCGATCGGCGTCACCGGTCAGTTCTCCGCGGTGGACAGCCTGCTCACCGGCCGGGAGAACCTGCACCTCTTGGCCGATCTGTGTCACCTGGACCGCGCGGCGGGCCGCCGCCGGATCGCCGACCTGCTCGACCAGTTCGACCTGACCGAAACGGCGGACAAGCCGGCCGCGACGTACTCCGGCGGCATGCGCCGTCGACTCGACCTCGCGATGACACTCGTCGGCGATCCCCGCGTCATCTTCCTCGACGAGCCGACGACCGGGCTCGACCCGCGCAGCCGCCGCGCCATGTGGCACATCATCAAGGCGCTGGCCGCCGAGGGCGTCACCATCCTGTTGACGACCCAGTACCTGGAAGAGGCCGACCAGCTCGCCGACCGCGTCGCCTTCCTCGACCACGGTCGGCTGATCGCCGAGGGCACCCCGCACGAGCTCAAGCGACTCATCCCGGGCGGTCACGTGGTCCTGCGCTTCGCCGACCAGGGCGAACTCGACTCGGCGGCCCGTACGTTCGCGACGGCCACCCGGGACGACGCGGCGCTGACCCTCGAGGTGCCGAGCGACGGCGGGGTGGGTTCGCTGCGGTCCCTCCTCGACGACCTCGACCGGGGCTCCATCACCGTCGCCGGTCTCGCCGTGCACACCCCGGACCTCGACGACGTCTTCCTCGCCCTCACCGGCCAACCCGACGCTCCCTCCACCCGCGAAAGGGCCACCGCGCGATGAGCACCCTCACCTTCGCCCTGCGCGACTCCTCCACCATGCTGCGGCGCAACCTCCTGCACATGCGCCGCTACCCGTCGCTGACCCTGATGCTCGTCGGCATCCCGGTCATCCTTCTGCTGCTCTTCGTGTACGTCTTCGGCGGCACGCTCGGCGCCGGCCTCGGGCCGACCGGGGGTCGGGCCGAGTACGCCAACTACGTCACCCCCGGCATCCTGCTCATCACGGTGGCCAGCGCGACGCAGGGCACCGCGATCTCGGTCGCCATGGACATGGCCGAGGGCATCATCGCCCGTTTCCGTACCATGGCGATCTTCCGACCGTCGGTGCTCACCGGCCACGTGGTGGGCAGCGTGTTCCAGACGATGGTCAGCCTGGCGGCCGTCACGGGCGCGGCGCTGCTCGTCGGGTTCCGCCCCACCGCCGACGCTGTCGAGTGGCTCGCCGCGATCGGCGTGCTGACCATGGTCACCGTCGCCGTCACCTGGCTGTCGGTCGCCCTGGGTCTGGTCACCAGAAGCGTCGAGACGGCCAGCAACCTGCCCATGCCGCTGGTGCTGTTGCCGTTCCTCGGCAGCGGGTTCGTCCCCACCGACTCGATGCCGACGCCGGTCCGCCTGTTCGCCGACTACCAGCCCTTAACCCCGGTCATGGAGACGCTCCGTGGCCTGCTGCTCGGCAGCGGAATCGGTGTCAACGGGCTCCTCGCGGTCGCCTGGTGCGCCGTCATCACGGTCGGCTGCTTCTGCTGGGCAAAGGCGCTCTACAACCGTCCCCGAACGGCCTGACCCCAACGTCCTCTGACGACCGATGACCCGGCCCGGATGGGGCCGGGCCGTCGGTCTTTCGGTGTGTCGCCGAGCGGTACCCGCGCCAGCCCGCAGCCCGGCCCGCCCGTCCGGAGGGGCCCGGAAGCCCCGGACACGGTCGGCCCGGAGCCGGCCACTGCGGCGATGATCAGATACCGGGATCGGCGCATCGAATGTCATCGATAACACGCCGCACCGGCCAGCGACCCCCCGTGGTGGTCGGGCACCGGAGCGCGGGGTCAGGGGCCCGGGCGCGTTCGACGCGTCTGATCATGCGGGGGCGGCGAGACCGTCGATGTTATCGCTGCCATCCGTGCCGGCGGGCGATCGTCATCGCCATCTGACGGGGTCACGCCCGCCCGCCGCCCCGGATCGAGCGCCGTGCGCCGGTCCGGTATCGACGAGCCCGAGTCGGTACGGCCTCCGCGTTCCGTTACGGAGCTGTTGCAGGTAGATGTCTTGACGAGGCTGGATGTGAGCGTTAACACTATCCCCGTTAACGGTGGAGGTGAACATGGAGCGTGTGGGCGGAGCTGCCGAAAGCTACGTCGTGGGTGTCGATTTCGGCACCCTCTCCGGGCGGGCCCTGGTGGTCCGGGTTTCTGATGGTGCCGAGCTCGGGACCGCGGTGCACGAGTACGGCGACGGGGTCATCAGCGAGACGCTGCCCGGAGGTCGGTCGCTGCCTCCGGACTGGGCGTTGCAGAATCCGGACGACTACCGCGACGTGCTGCGCCACGCCGTTCCGGCCGCGATCGCCGCGGCGGGGGTGGACCCGGCGGCGGTGGTGGGCATCGGCATCGACTTCACCGCCTGCACCGTGCTCCCGACGCGCGCCGACGGCACCCCGCTCTGCGAGGATCCCGAGCTGCGCGACCGGCCGCACTCCTGGGTCAAGCTGTGGAAGCACCACGCCGCGCAGCCGCACGCCGACCGGATCAACGCGCTGGCCCACGAGCGGTCGGAGCCGTGGATCGGCCGGTACGGCGGAAAGATCTCCGCCGAGTGGCAGTACGCCAAGGGTCTGCAGATCCTGGAGGAGGACCCGGAGATCTACCACCGGGCCGAGCGGTTCATCGAGGCCGCCGACTGGATCGTCTGGCAGCTCAGCGGCACCGAGACCCGTAACGTCTGCACGGCCGGCTACAAGGGCATCCTGCAGGACGGGCAGTACCCGTCCGAGAGCTTCCTGACCGCGCTCAACCCCGACTTCGGCGACTTCGTGGCCAAGCTCGACGGTCCGCTGCTGCCGCTCGGCGCGCGGGCCGGCACGCTCAGCGCCCGCGCCTCCGCCTGGACCGGCCTCCCGGAGGGGATCGCCGTGGCGGTCGGCAACGTCGACGCGCACGTCACCGCGGCCTCTGCCCAGGCCGTACAGCCCGGTCGGCTGGTCGCCATCATGGGCACGTCCACCTGCCACGTGGTCAACGGCGAGCACCCGGCCGAGGTCGCCGGGATGTGCGGCGTGGTCGACGGCGGCATCAGCCCCGGCGCGTGGGGCTACGAGGCCGGCCAGAGCGGTGTCGGCGACATCTTCGGCTGGTTCGTCGAGCACGGCGCACCGGCCGGGTTCGACTCGCACGAACGCCTCACCGAGTTGGCCGCCAGCCAGCCGGTCGGCGCGCACGGCCTGATCGCGCTGGACTGGTGGAACGGCAACCGCTCGCTGCTGGTCAACCACGACCTGAGCGGGATGATCGTCGGGATGACCCTGGCCACCCGCCCGCAGGACATCTACCGCGCGCTGCTGGAAGCCACGGCGTACGGCACCCGGATGATCATCGACGCGTTCGTCGAGGCCGGGGTGCCCGTCAACGACCTGGTGATCGCCGGCGGCCTCACCAACAACAAGCTCCTGATGCAGATCTACGCCGACGTGACCAAGCGTCCGCTGAACATCATCGCGTCCGCGCAGGGGCCGGCGCTCGGCTCGGCGATCCACGCCGCCGTCGCCGCCGGGGCGTACCCGTCGATCCACGAGGCGTCCCAGGCGATGGGGCGGGTGCACGAGGCCGTCTACACGCCGGATCCGGAGCGGGCCCGTGCCTACGACGGCCTGTACGCCGAGTACCGGGCGCTGCACGACCACTTCGGTCGCGGCGGCAACGACGTCATGCTCCGCCTCCGGGCGATCCGCAACGCGGCGGTAGAGGCCGCCGCGCCCACGCACGAGGCCACGCTGGAGGTCGTCGCATGAACGCAGAGGTGAGCCGCCAGATCGGTGAACTGCGCGAGACCGTTGCCCGCCTGCACAGCGAGCTGACCCGGTACAACCTGGTCGCCTGGACGTCCGGCAACGTCTCCGCCCGGGTGCCCGGCCAGGACCTCATGGTCATCAAGCCGAGCGGCGTGGGCTACGACGACCTCACGGCCGAGACGATGGTGGTCTGCGACCTCGACGGCGTCCTCGTCGAGGGTGACCTGGCGCCGTCCAGCGACACGGCCGCCCACGCCTACGTCTACCGCGCGATGCCCGAGGTCGGCGGCGTGGTGCACACGCACAGCTCGTACGCCAGCGCCTGGGCCGCCTGTGGCGAGGCGATCCCCTGCCACCTCACCGCGCAGGCCGACGAGTTCGGCGGGGAGATTCCGCTGGGCCCGTTCGCGCTCATCGGCGGCGACGACATCGGCAAGGGCATCGTCGCCACGCTCTCCGGGCACCGTTCACCCGCCGTGCTCATGCAGAACCACGGCGTCTTCACCATCGGCCGGAACGCCCGCGCGGCGGTCAAGGCCGCAGTGATGTGCGAGGACGTGGCCCGTACCTCGTACCTGGCGCGCACCCTCGGGCAGCCCGTGCCGATCGCGCAGGCCGACATCGACGCCCTCTACCACCGGTACCAGAACGTCTACGGCCAACAACCAGTCGCACCGGCGGGCTCCTGACCGTCTCCACACGGCCCGCCGGTCTGCTCCACCGACGCACCAGCACGCACCACCCGCGTACGCCACCTCTGCTCGTCGGCGGCTGACGCGGTCCCCACCACACCCAGCCAAGGAGATCTGATGAGAAAGATGCGAACGCAGCGTGCTATCGCGGTCCTCGCCAGTGTGCTGCTCATCGGCGGCGTGGCGGCCTGCGGCAACAGCGACACCGGCGGCGGCGGGTCCAAGGACGACGGCAAGATCACCATGGGCTTCTCCCAGGTCGGCGCCGAGAGCGGGTGGCGTACGGCGAACACCACCTCGATCAAGGAGTCGGCGGCCGCGGCGGGCATCGAGCTGAAGTTCGACGACGCGCAGCAGAAGCAGGAAAACCAGATCAAGGCCATCCGCAACTACATCCAGCAGAAGGTGGACGTCATCGCCTTCTCGCCGGTGGTGGAGTCCGGATGGGACACCGTGCTCAAGGAGGCCAAGGACGCCGGCATCCCGGTCATCCTGACCGACCGCTCGGTCGACTCGGCCGACAAGAGCCTCTACAAGACCTTCCTCGGCTCGGACTTCGTCAAGGAAGGCAAGCTCGCGGGCGAGTGGCTGGTCGAGCAGAAGAAGGGCGCCACGGGCCCGGTCAACATCGTCGAGCTGCAGGGCAACACGGGTGCCGCTCCGGCGAACGACCGCAAGAAGGGCTTCGGCGAGGCGATCGCCGCCAACCCGAACCTGAAGATCATCGCCTCGCAGCCGGGTGACTTCACCCGGGCGGGCGGCAAGCAGGTCATGGAGCAGTTCCTCAAGGCCAACCCGAAGATCGACGTGCTGTTCGCGCACAACGACGACATGGGTCTGGGTGCTCTCGAGGCGATCACCGCGGCCGGCAAGGTGCCGGGCAAGGACATCACCATCATCACGGTCGACGCCGTCAAGGACGGTATGCAGGCTCTCGCCGACGGGAAGTTCAACTTCATCGCGGAGTGCAGCCCGCTGCTCGGCCCACAGCTGATGGACCTCGCCAAGAAGGTCAAGGCGGGCGAGACGGTGCCGGCTCGGATCGAGACCGAGGAGACCACCTTCACCCAGGAGCAGGCCAAGGAGGCTCTGCCCAACCGCAAGTACTGATCGACGTAAAGGGGTCGCCGCGCTCGCGTGGCGGCCCCGCCGCGTCGCCCCGTAAACCCGAACGGACCGGGCATGACCCGCGACGACCCACGCCCCGCCCGCCCGAGCCCCTCTCCAGGGGCCGGGCGGGCGCGGTGGGAGCGCAACGGCCCATCCGCGTCGACAACCCCCAGAAGAGGTCTGATGGGATGACGGATAGCCGTCCGGTCCTGACGATGACCGGGATCAGCAAGTCCTTCCCCGGGGTGCGTGCACTCCACGACGTCAACTTCCGGCTCTTCCCCGGTGAGGTGCACGCCCTGATGGGCGAGAACGGCGCCGGGAAGTCGACCCTCATCAAGGTGCTGACCGGCGTCTACGACACCGACGACGGCACGATCACCCTCGGCGGTGAGCCGGTGTCCTTCAGCGGACCGATGCAGGCCACGGCCGCCGGGGTGAGCACCGTCTACCAGGAGGTCAATCTCTGCACCAACCTCTCGGTGGCGGAGAACATCTTCATCGGACGTGAGCCGAGACTGTTCGGCGCCGTCCGCTGGGGCGAGGTCCGCCGGCGCGCCCGCGCGCTCCTGCGCCGCCTCGACCTCGACCTCGACGTCAGCGCGCCGCTGGGCTCGTACTCCCTCGCGATCCAGCAGATGGTCGCGATCGCCCGCGCGATCGACATCCAGGCCCGGGTGCTGATCCTGGACGAGCCGACGTCCAGTCTCGACGCGGGTGAGGTCGCGCAGTTGTTCCGCATCATGCGGCAGCTCCGCGACGAGGGCATCGCGATCCTGTTCGTGACGCACTTCCTCGACCAGGTCTACGAGATCGCCGACCGCATCACGGTGCTGCGCAACGGCGGGCTCGTCGGCGAGTACCTGACCGCCGAACTGCCCCAACTCGGCCTCGTCGAGAAGATGATCGGCAAGGAGCTCGACGTCCTCGAGGGGATCGAGGAGCACTCCCGGCGCGACCTGGCCGCGATCGAGGAGGGCACCCCCCTGGTGGCGGTGTCGAAGCTGGGCAGGGCGGGCGCGGTCGAGCCGTTCAGTCTGACCATCCACCCCGGTGAGGTGGTGGGCCTCGCCGGCCTGCTGGGCTCGGGGCGTACCGAGGTGGCGCGGTTGTTCTTCGGCGCCGACCGGGCCGACGGTGGGCAGGTCGCGATCGACGGCACGTCGGGCAGCCTGCGTACCCCCGCGCAGGCCATCGACCAGGGCGTCGGCTTCTGCTCGGAGAACCGTCGCGCCGAGGGCATCGTCCCCGACCTGTCGGTCCGCGAGAACATGATCCTCGCCATGCAGGCCGCCCGGGGTTGGCTGCGGCCCATCCCGCGCCGCCGACAGGACGAACTGGTCGACAAGTACGTCAAGGCGCTCAACATCCGTCCGGCGGACCCGGAGGTGCCGGTCCGCAACCTCTCCGGCGGCAACCAGCAGAAGGTGCTCCTCGCCCGCTGGCTGATCACCGAACCACGGCTGCTGATCCTGGACGAGCCGACCCGCGGTATCGACATCGGCGCGAAGACCGAGATCCAGCGGCTCGTGGCGCAACTGTCCGACGGTGGGATGGCGGTGCTGTTCATCTCGGCCGAGTTGGAGGAGGTGCTGCGCCTCAGCCACAAGGTGGCGGTCATGCGGGACCGGCAGATGGTCGCGCAGCTCGCCAACAACGAGGACCTCGACGCGGAGCGCATCATGCAGACGATCGCGAGTGGATCCCACCGGGAGGAGGCGGACCGATGAACGACACGAAGGGCCGCTATCGGACGATGATCGGTCACCGGCTGTTCTGGCCCGTCGCCGTGCTGGTGGTCATGCTCGCCGCGAACACGATCTACCGGCCCGGGTTCCTGTCCATCGAGCTCAAGGACGGGCACCTGTACGGCACGCCGATCGACATCCTCCGGCTGAGCGCCCCGCTGATCCTCGTGGCGCTGGGCATGACGCTGGTCATCTCGACCGGCGGCATCGACCTGTCGGTCGGCTCTATCTGCGCGATCAGCGGCGCGGTCGCCTGCATGTACATCAGCAAGCAGACCGACCAGAGCAGCCTCGCCGTGGTGCTGACCGCCCTCGCGATGGCGTTCGGTATCTCGCTGGTGCTGGGCGCCTGGAACGGGGTGCTGGTGGCCGTGATCGGTATCCAACCGATCATCGCCACGCTGATCCTGATGGTGGCCGGTCGCGGCCTCGCCCAGCTGATCACCCAGGGCCAGATCATCACCATCAACTCGGGGCCGTTCCGGGCCATCGGGTTGGGTCACCTGCTGACCCTGCCGCTGGCCATCTTCATCGCGCTCGTCGCCGCACTGCTCGTCGCCGCGTTCACCCGTCGCACCGCGCTCGGCATGATCGTCGAGTCGGTGGGCGGCAACGCCGAGGCGAGCCGACTGGCGGGCATCCGGTCCAACCGGGTCATCTTCCTCGTGTACGTGCTCAGCGCCGCCTGCGCCGCGATCGCCGGTTTCATGATGACGGCCAACGTGTCCAGCGCCGACGGCAACGCCGTCGGCCTCTGGGTGGAGCTGGACGCCATCCTGGCGGTCGTCATCGGCGGTACGTCGCTCGCCGGTGGCCGGTTCTACCTCAGCGGCACCATCCTCGGGGCGCTGATCATCCAGACCCTGACCACCACGGTGTACGCCATGAACATCTCGCCGCAGACATCGCTGCTGTTCAAGGCGGTGGTCGTCATCGCCGTGTGCCTGATCCAGGCGCCGGCCTTCCGGGCCCGGTTCAGCCGGCGACGGAAGAGCACCCCGCCGCCGCGCCCCGTCGCCGACAAGCCGAAGGAGCAGGTGCCGGCATGACCACCGGATCGCTCACCGCCCCCCGCCGCACCCGGTTCCGGCTGCCCCGGCGGCAGGTGCCGGTGCTGGCCACGCTCGCCCTACTGCTGGTGATGTACGGCATCGGCGTGTCCCAGTACACGGCGTTCTCGAACGTGCAGGTCATCTTCAACGTCTTCATCGACAACGGCTTCCTGCTCGTCGTCGCGGTGGGCATGACCTTCGTGATCCTCACCGGCGGCATCGATCTGTCGGTCGGATCCGTCGTCGCCATGACGGCGATGGTGTCGGCGTCGCTCTTGGAGAAGGGCCTGCCGCCGGCGCTCGTACTCGTGATCGCGCTGCTCATCGGGCCGACGCTCGGCCTGTTGATGGGCTGTGTCATCCACTTCTTCGACATCCAGCCGTTCATCGTCACGCTCGCCGGGATGTTCTTCGCCCGGGGCATGTGCACGTTCATCTCGGACTCGTCGATTCCGATCACCGACGGTTTCTGGACCAGGATGTCGCAGGAGCGGATCGGCGATCCCCGGGGCAACTTCGTCTCGATCAGCGTGCTGATCGCCTTCGCCGTGGTGCTCGTCGCCGCGTACGTGCTGGCGTACACCCGGTTGGGACGGAGCGTCCACGCGATCGGCGGCAACCCGCAGTCGGCGCTGCTGATGGGCCTGCCGTTGGGGCGTACCCGGATCGCCGTCTACACGATCAGCGGGCTCTGCTCCGCGATCGGCGGAATCCTGCTGTCGTTCTACACCCTCTCCGGGGCGCCGCTGATCGCCGTCGGCATGGAGCTGGACGTCATCGCCGCCGTCGTCATCGGTGGCACGGTGCTCACCGGCGGCTCGGGTTACATTTTCGGCACCGTGCTCGGCGTGCTGGTCCTGGGTGTGATCCAGACCCTCATCACGTTCGACGGCAGCCTCAACTCCTGGTGGACCAAGATCGTGATCGGCGGCCTGCTCTTCGCGTTCATCCTCCTGCAGCGACTCATCGGAATCCGTTACAAGTGACCGCCCCTCTCGCGGAAGGCAACCCCATGGCACCACACCCCGAACCCGAGATCTGGTTCCTCACCGGCAGCCAAGGCATGTACGGCGAGGAGACGCTCCGGCAGGTCGCCGAGCAGTCCCGCCAGATCGCGGCCACGCTCGACGACTCACCGCAGATTCCCGCCCGGGTGGTCTGGAAGCCCGTCCTGACCAACAGCGGTGAGATCCTGCGGGTCTGCCGGGAGGCCGCCGCCCAGGGCGCGATCGGGGTCATCGCCTGGATGCACACGTTCTCGCCGGCGAAGATGTGGATCGCCGGGCTGGACGCTCTGCAGACGCCGCTGCTGCACCTGCACACCCAGGCGAACGTCCTGCTGCCGTGGGACGACATCGACATGGACTTCATGAACCTGAACCAGGCCGCGCACGGCGACCGTGAGTTCGGGTACATCCAGACCCGCCTCGGCGTGGCCCGCAAGACGGTCGCCGGGCACGTCAGCGACCCGCGGGTGACCGCCCGGGTCGGCGCCTGGGCCCGGGCGGCGACCGGCTGGTCGGCGATGCGGTCGCTGCGCCTGGCCCGCTTCGGCGACAACATGCGCGACGTCGCGGTCACCGAGGGCGACAAGGTCGAGGCGGAGCTGCGCTTCGGGGTGTCGGTCAACACCTACGGCGTGAATGACTTGGTCGAGGTCGTCGGCGAGGTCGCCGACGCCGACGTGGACGAGCTGGTCAAGGAGTACGGCGACACCTATCGCGTGGGCGCCGAACTGCTTCCCGGCGGTGAGCGGCACGACTCGCTGCGGTACGCCGCCCGCCTCGAGTTGGGTATGCGTGCCTTCCTGGAGGCCGGTGGGTTCCGGGCGTTCACCACGAACTTCGAGGACCTCGGCAGCCTGCGTCAGCTCCCCGGCATCGCCGTCCAGCGGCTGATGGCGGACGGCTACGGCTTCGGCGGCGAGGGCGACTGGAAGACGTCCGTCCTGGTGCACACCATCAAGGCGATGTCCGTGGGGGTCTCGGGCGGCACGTCGTTCATGGAGGACTACACCTACGACCTGACCCCGGGCCAGGAGGTGGTGCTCGGGGCGCACATGCTCGAGGTCTGCCCGACCATCGCGTCCGACGTGCCCAACGTCGAGATCCACCCGCTGAGCATCGGCGGCCGGGAGGATCCGGTGCGGCTCGTGTTCGACGCCGCGCCCGGTCCCGCGGTGGTGCTCGGGTTGGCCGACATGGGGGAGCGGTTCCGGCTGGTGGCGAACGAGATCGACGTCGTGCCGCCGCCCCAGCCGCTGCGCCGGCTGCCGGTGGCGCGCGCCGTGTGGCGACCGCGGCCGGACCTGCCGGTCTCCGCCGAGTCCTGGATCACCGCCGGTGCCCCGCACCACACGGTGCTGTCGCAGGCGGTGGGCGCCGAGGAGCTGCACGATCTGGCCGAGATGAGCCGGACCGAGCTGGTCGTGATCGACGCCGAGACCACGACGCGCCGCTTCGCCGACGAGATCCGCTGGAACCAGGCCTACTACCGGCTGGCGCGCGGCTTCTGACCTGAGCCGAAGCCTCTGGTGAACCGGGTGGTCCACCCCTGCCTACGGGCCGGGTGGACCACCCGTTCGTGTCCGCGTCCGGGCTCTGCGGCGCGCGTTAGCAGGCCCGCGGGCCGGTTGTGTTACGCCTTGACTAAGAGCATGTTATCGCTCACAGTCTATAACCAAGGTGGTCGATGTCGTTGCCTGGTCCGGCCGTGCGCGCGTCCTAACCCCTCGTCGTCGGCATCGTGCTGTCGTGACGCCCGGGGCGTGCTGTTAGCGATCACATGGCCGGCCGTGGTCAGCTTGGTGCCCCGCCCGGTGCCGCGGACGCCGGCCCAGAGCCGCACGGTTCGCGTCAGCAGAGGAGGATCATGCTTTCCATCGGTCGGGTTCCCCGGGGTGCGCCACGCCGGCGCAACTGGGTGTCGAGATTGGCCGTCGCCGCGACGGCACTGGTGGTCGGTGGGGCGGCCGCGGCGGTGGCCGCAGCGCCCGCGTCGGCTGCCACCGTCGACACCAGCGCCTGGTATGTCCTGGTGAACCGCAACAGTGGCAAGGCATTGGACGTGTACAACTCGGCCACGAACGACGGTGCGCGGATCACGCAGTGGACGCGTAACAACGGCAACCAGCAGCAGTGGCAGTTCGTGGATTCGGGCAGTGGCTACTACCGGGTCAAGTCGCGGTTGTCGGGCAAGGTGTTGGACGTTTCCGGCCGTTCGACCGCCAATGGTGGGGCGATCGTGCAGTGGTCCGACAACGGCGGCACCAACCAGCAGTTCCGGCTCGCCGACTCCGACGGCGGCTACGTCCGGCTGATCAACCGCAACAGCAACAAGGTCATGGAAGTCCAGAGCGCCTCGACCGCCGACGGCGGCAACATCGTGCAGTACGACGACTGGAACGGCGCGAACCAGCAGTGGCAGCTCGTCCGCGTCGACGGCGGTGGTAACCCGACCACGCCGCCGCCCACCACGCCGCCCCCCACCACGCCGCCACCGTCGAACGGCACGTTCTCGAACCCGGCCATCTGGCAGGACTTCGCCGATGTCGACATCATCCGGGTGGACAACGTCTACTACCTGACGTCATCCACCATGCACTACTCGCCCGGCGCGCCGGTCCTGCGCTCGTACGACCTGGTGAACTGGGAGTACGCCGGGCACGCCGTGCCCCGGCTCGACTTCGGCTCGAAGTACGACATGAGCGGCGGCAACGCGTACGTCGACGGGATCTGGGCCTCGACGTTGAACTACCGGCCGAGCAACCGGACGTACTACTGGGCCGGGTGCATCGACTTCGCGCAGACCCACATCTACACCGCGTCGGCCGTCGACGGCACCTGGAGCAAGCACACCACCATCCCCAACTGCTACTACGACGCCGGCATGCTGATCGACGACAACGACACCATGTACGTGGCGTACGGCAACACCACGATCAGCGTCGCCCAGCTCTCCGCCGACGGGAAGTCCCAGGTACGCGCCCAGCAGGTGTACCAGACCCCGTCGAGCATCGGCACGCTGGAGGGCGCCCGGTTCTACAAGCGCAACGGGGCCTACTACATCTGGCTCACCCGGCCGGCCAACGGCCAGTACGTGCTGAAGTCGACCAACGGCCCGTTCGGTCCGTACGAGCAGCGTCAGGTGCTGCTCAACCTGCCCGGTCCCATCTCGGGCGGCGGCGTGCCGCACCAGGGCGGTCTCGTGCAGACCCAGAACGGCGACTGGTACTACATGTCGTTCGTCGACGCGTACCCCGGTGGTCGGATGCCCGCCCTGGCGCCGATCACCTGGACCAGCGACGGCTGGCCGGTGCTGCAGACCGTCAACGGCGCGTGGGGCAGCTCCTACCCGAAGCCCAACCTGCCCGCTCCGCCGCGTGCGGTGAAGCCGCTGACGGGCACCGACACGTTCGCCGGCACCACCCTGGGCCCGCAGTGGGAGTGGAACCACAACCCGGACAACAGCCGGTGGTCGGTCAACAACGGGCTGAACCTGCAGACCGCCACGGTGACCGGCGACCTGTACGCGGCGCGCAACACGTTGACGCACCGCATCCAGGGCCCCACGTCGACCGCCACCATCGAGCTCGACTACTCCACGATGCGCGATGGTGATCGCACCGGCCTGGCGGTGCTGCGTAACTCGTCCGCCTGGATCGGCATCAAGCGGGACAACGGATCGACGCGTCTGGTGATGCAGAACGGTCTCACGATGGACGGTAACTGGAACACCACCAGCACCGGCAGCGAGGCGGCGAGCACAGCCGTCTCCGGCGGGCGGATCTGGTTGCGCGCCAATGCCGACATCAGACCGGGCTCGGGCCGGCAGGCGCGCTTCTCGTACAGCACCGACGGCGTGAACTTCACGTCCTTCGGCAACGCCCTGACGCTGGCGAACAACTGGCAGTTCTTCATGGGCTACCGGTTCGCCATCTTCAACCACGCCACCCAGGCGCTCGGCGGCTCGGTCGCGGTCCGCCGTTTCGACCTGACCACACCGTGACGCCGGTCACACAACGAGTGAGGTGACGGCATCACCCACCCCGCAGGGGGAGGGTACGCGTCGTCGCAGCAGGCCAGTCGCCGCCCTGTTCCACGCTCTGTCCAGGAGCTTGGAGCGGGGCGGCGGCCCGTTGCGGCCGCTTCCGGCCGAGGGCCACGGCGCGGACGTGCGAGCGGAACTACGGCGCGACCTGGCACACGCCGTGTCGTTCGCGTTCAGCCGTGCCGTGTCCGGGGCGATCGCTGGCGTAGACTGTCGGCGATCCAGCGCTGGTCACCTGCGATTCAGCACCGGCGTGGTGGCTGAGCGAGGGGGATCGGGCCGGGCCGCTCCAGTCAACGTCGACGGGCCGCGGGTCGGGTTGAAGGCGGGGAGAGTGAAATGGCCGTCCACGGTCCCGCGATGACAGACGTCGCTCGTCTGGCCGGTGTCTCCCATCAGACGGTGTCGCGGGTGCTCAACGGGCACCCCAACGTGCGTGAGCAGACCCGGTTGCGGGTGCGGGCGGCGATCGCCGAGCTCGGCTACCGCCCGAACGGCGCGGCGCGCGCCCTGGTGACCGGCCGGTCCCAGGTCATCGGCGTGGTGGCACAGAACACGACCCTCTACGGTCCGGCGTCGCTGCTGGCCGCCCTGGAGCAGACCGCCGCGGCGGAGGGCTTCGCCGTCAGCGTCGGCAGCGTCCGCGACCTGGACCACCGCTCCATCTCGGCCGCGGTCGAGCGGCACCTGGCGCACCGGGTCGCCGGCATCGTGGTCATCGCGCCGGTGGAGTCGGCCGGCGAGGCGTTGGAGCGGCTACCCAAGGACGTTCCACTGGTGACGGTCGACGGTGACCCGCACCGTCCGGTGCCGTTGGTGACGGTCGACCAGGTGGCGGGCGCGCGGGCGGTGACCCAGCATCTCCTCGACGCCGGGCACCGCACGGTGTGGCACGTGTCGGGGCCGTCCGACTGGTTCGACAGCGCCGGTCGTATCGAGGGCTGGCGTGCGGCGCTGCTCGCCGCGGGGGTGGAGCCACCGCCCCTCATGCACGGGGACTGGTCGGCGGCGTCGGGCTACCGCTGCGGGCAGATGCTCGCCCGGATGCCGGAGGTGACCGCCATCTTCACGGCCAACGACCACCTCGCCCTGGGCGTGCTGCGGGCGCTGCACGAGTTCGGGCGCAAGGTGCCGGCCGAGATCAGCGTCGTGGGTTTCGACGACGTGCCGGAAGCGGCGTACTTCATTCCGCCGCTGACCACCGTCCGACCGGATTTCGACGCGGTGGCGCGGGCGAGTCTGCAGATGTTGCTGACCCAGATCGAGTCGGGCAACGGAAACGGCGGCGGCGCCCTGCGCCAGACCATCGCGCCGACACTCGTCGCCCGCGACAGTGTCGCTCCTCCGCGCCGCTAAGCGCGTCGATGCCTCGTGACCTGCGTCAGCCGATCAACTGTCGGGAGGGGTTGCGCGAGGTCGTGCGGTTGGGGAAGTCTCCGTTACGAGACCGTGACACCGGTATTTCGGATCAAGTGTTGACGTGCACTATGTGAGCGCTAACACTACCCGAAAGATGACAGGTGGCCCCGGCGGTCGGCGGGGGGAAATCGGGAGAGGAGATGCCCGTGAGCAGGAAATTCCTGGTTGCTCTCGGTAGCGCGGCGTTGGCATTGAGCCTGGCGGCGTGCAGTGGTGGAGGCGCCGGCAGCGGCGACAACACCAGCGACAAGAAGCCGGGGGACCTGACGATCGGCGTCGCGATGCCGACGCAGACCTCGGAGCGGTGGATCGCCGACGGCAACGCGGTGAAGTCGAAGCTGGAGTCCAAGGGTTACAAGGTCGACCTGCAGTACGCGGGCGACGACATCCCGACCCAGTCGCAGCAGGTCGACCAGATGATCACCCAGGGCGCGGACGTCCTGATCATCGCGGCCATCGACGGCACCGCGCTCAGCGGTCAGCTGCAGGCCGCCGCCGACGCGAAGATCCCGGTCATCTCGTACGACCGGCTCATCCGCGGCAGCAAGAACGTCGACTTCTACGTCAGCTTCGACAACTACAAGGTCGGCGTGGCGCAGGCCACCGCCCTCCTGGTCGGGCTCGGCCTGCAGAACAAGGACGGCTCGAAGGGCACGGCCAAGGGTCCGTTCAACATCGAGCTGTTCGCCGGCTCGCTGGACGACAACAACACGCAGTACTTCTTCGGCGGCGCGATGGACACCCTCAAGCCGTTCATCGACGCGGGCACGCTGAAGGTGAAGTCGAAGCAGACCACCAAGGAGCAGGTGGCCACCCTGCGTTGGCAGCAGGAGACCGCGCAGAAGCGCATGGAGGACCTGCTCACCTCCAGCTACAACGACGGCTCGGTCGTCAACGGGGTCCTCTCGCCGTACGACGGCATCTCCCGGGGCATCATCACCGCGCTGCAGAACGCGGGCTACAGCGCTACCGGCAAGAAGAAGCTGCCCGTGGTGACCGGCCAGGACGCCGAGATCGCCTCGATCAAGCTGATCAACGACGGTGTGCAGAACTCGACCGTCTTCAAGGACACCCGCCTGCTGGCCGACCAGGCCGCGAACGCCGCCGAGGCGTTCCTGCAGGACAAGACGCCGCAGGCCAACGACAGCGAGACGTACAACAACGGGGTCAAGGTCGTCCCGTCGTACCTGCTGCCGATCGCGACCGTCTACAAGGACGACATCAAGGCGACGCTGATCGACTCCGGCTACTGGACGGCGGAAGAGGTCGCCGCCGGTCAGGCCAAGAAGTAGGTCACCTCGTCGGGCTCGGCGGGCGACCGCCGGGCCCGACGCCGTGATCGAGCAACGTCCAGACCGACAGAGGACAGTGACCATGGACGACACCATCCTCGAGATGCGTCGTATCACGAAGACCTTCCCCGGAGTGACCGCGCTGGAGGACGTCAGCCTCGCGGTACGTCGGGGAGAGATCCACGCCATCTGCGGCGAGAACGGCGCCGGCAAGTCCACCCTCATGAAGGTGCTCTCCGGTGTCCACCCATCCGGCTCGTACGACGGCGAGATCCTCTTCGACGGCAAGCCAATGCAGTTCCGGGGCATCCGCGACAGCGAGGCCAATGGCATCGTCATCATCCACCAGGAACTCGCCCTGGTGCCATACCTGTCGATCGCCGAGAACCTCTTCCTGGGCAACGAGCGGCGGGGTCGTACCGGCCTGATCGACTGGAACCGGGCCAACGCCGAGGCCGCGGAGCTGCTGGCGTCCGTCGGGCTGCACGAGAACCCCGTGACCCCGGTCATCCAGCTCGGCGTCGGCAAGCAGCAACTCGTGGAGATCGCCAAGGCGCTGTCGAAGAAGGTGCGCCTGCTCATCCTGGACGAGCCGACGGCCGCCCTCAACGACGTCGACTCGGCGCACCTGCTCGGCCTGCTCCGACAGCTCAAGGAGCGGGGCATCACCTGCATCATGATCTCGCACAAGCTCAACGAGATCACCGCGATCGCCGACTCGACCACCGTCATCCGCGACGGTCGTACGGTGGAGACCCTGGACATGCGCGCCGACGACGTCAACCAGCAGCGCATCATCCGGGGCATGGTCGGCCGCGACATCGAGAGCTTCTACCCCGACCGCGAATCGTCGCCCGGCGAGGAGGTGCTGCGGATCGAGGACTGGTCGGTGCGGCACCCGACCCAGGAGCGGATGGTCGTCGAGGACGTCAACCTGTCGGTGCGCGCGGGCGAGGTGGTCGGCATCGCGGGGCTGATGGGTGCCGGCCGGACCGAGTTGGCGATGAGCGTCTTCGGCCGCTCCTACGGCCGCGACATCAAGGGCAAGCTCTTCATGCACGGTCGGGAGGTCAACGCCCGCAACGTCGCGGAGGCCATCGACAACCGCATCGCGTACGTCACCGAGGACCGCAAGCGGTACGGCCTCAACCTCATCGACGACGTCCGGCGCAACGTCTCCGCCGCCGCTCTGGACCGGCTGGCCCGGTACGGCTGGGTGAACGGCAACGAGGAGATCAAGGTCGCCGAGTCGAGCCGGCGGGACATGAACATCAAGACCACGAGCGTGATGGCGGTGGTCGGCAAGCTCTCCGGCGGCAACCAGCAGAAGGTCGTGCTGTCGAAGTGGCTCTTCACCGACCCGGACGTGCTGATCCTGGACGAGCCGACGCGCGGGATCGACGTCGGCGCCAAGTTCGAGATTTACACGATCATCAACCGGCTGGTGGCCGCCGGCAAGGCGGTGATCGTCATCTCCAGCGAGCTGCCGGAGCTGCTCGGAATGTGTGACCGCATCTACACCCTCGCCGCGGGCCGGATCACCGGTGAGAAGCCGGTGAGCGAGGCGACCCAGGAGAGCCTCATGGAGCTGATGACAAAGGACAAGGAGCTCGTCGGATGACCAGCATCAAAACCCCTTCGACGGAGCGCCCGACACCGTCGGACACCGCACCGGCCGCCGCTCTGCACACGGGGACGAGCGACCTGCGGGCCCTGGTGCTGAACAACCTCCGGCAGAGCGGGATCTACGTCGCCCTGGTCGTCATCCTGGCGCTCTTCGCGGTACTGACCGACGGGGTGTCACTGAGCCCCGGCAACATCACCAACATCGTCCTGCAGTACTCGTACATCCTGGTCCTCGCGATCGGCATGGTCATCCTGATCATCGGCGGGCACATCGACCTGTCGGTGGGGTCGGTGGTCGCGCTGACCGGCGCGGTGTCCGCCGTCCTCGTGATCCAGCAGGGCCACCCGTGGTGGCTGGGTGTACTCGCGGCGCTGGCCGTCGGCATCGCCGTCGGCGCGTGGCACGGCTTCTGGGTGGCGTACGCCGGCATCCCGGCGTTCATCGTGACCCTGGCCGGCATGCTGCTGTTCCGGGGTCTCACCCTGCGGGTGCTCGACAACATCTCGCTGTCGCCGTTCCCATCCGAGTACCAGAAGGTGGCGGCGGGCTTCCTCAACGGCCTGCTCGGCGGCAACGGCTTCGACGCCTTCACGTTGTTGATCGGCGCGATCGCCGTGGCCGGGTACGCGGTGAGCGGCTTCCGCACCCGCCTGGCGCGTATCCGCTACCAGCAGCCGGTCGAGTCGTTCCCGCTGTTCGTGGCCCGGGTCGTCCTGGTGGGCGCGGTCATCATGTACTTCGCCTGGCAGCTGGCCCACGCTCGGGGCCTGCCGATCGTGCTGATCATCCTGGCGGTGCTGGTGCTGGTCTACGGTCTGCTCACCCGGCGGACGGTCTTCGGTCGTCAGGTCTACGCGATCGGCGGCAACCTCTCGGCGGCGGCGCTGTCCGGCGTGAAGGTCCGCACCGTCAACTTCTGGATGTTCGTCAACATGGGCTTCCTCGCGGCCGTGGCGGGCGTCATCTACTCGTCGCGGTCCAACGGCGCGCAGCCCGCGGCCGGCAACATGTTCGAGCTGGACGCGATCGCGGCGGCCTTCATCGGCGGCGCGGCGGTCACCGGCGGCGTGGGCACCGTGGTCGGCGCGATGGTCGGTGGTCTGATCATGGCGGTAATGAGCAACGGCATGCAGCTCATGGGCGTCGACCAGTCGACGCAGTCGGTGGTGAAGGGGCTCGTCCTGCTCGTCGCCGTCGCGTTCGACGTCTACAACAAGCGCCGCGCGGCCGGCACCCGCTGACGCACTGACCGCACGTACGTGTGCCCCTGCCCCTACCGGGGGCGGGGGCACACGTCGCTCGGCCCTCCGGACGCCGAAACCCACACACCTCAGGTGCGAGCGGACGCCGTCATCGCCGGTGCGGTCGAGCCGGGGGCGTGGTGGCACGTTGGTGGCTGGTCGTGGCCACGTCGGTGGTGGGCTGGCCTGACGGGTTGCCGATCGACTGGCTGCCCGCGTGCCCTGACCAGGAGTTCTCGGGGTAGAGGCCGACGGCCGGGAATACCTCGCCTCGGTGCTGCTGCCGGGCGTGATATGCGTCCCGCGCCATCTGATGGTCGCTCATGCCCGCCTCTTTCAGCAGCGTGATGACCGCCTGGGTTGCCTGTGCATTCAACGCAGTTGTGAGGTGGTGCTGTTCGCCGTACGGTCCGGGGTCGTGGAAGACCCCGTCACGGAGCGCCTCGGCCAGTTTGGTGACCAGGTCCTCAGGCAGACTGTCGTGGATGGTGAACCTCGGAGGAATCTTCTGGGAACCGGTGGTCAGCGCTTCGGCTAGTGGCCTCAGCTGGTAGCGCGGGTCCGAGAAGGTCGCGGTGAGCTGGCTGAGGCTTTGGATCGCCGCTTGGCGCGCCTCGCCGAAGTCCGGATGCTGCACACCCAGCCGTCTCGCTGCATCGATCGCCGCGGCGGCTGCCACCTGGGAGCTGTGGAGCTCAGGCAACAAATCAAACTTCTCCATTGACTGATTCACCATAGAGGTTACGAAATTCTCGTTGTCGGTTGACGGGACACCGATCCAGAACAACCGCTTCCCAACCTCTTCGAGTAGCACGGCGGCACTACGTATCTTAAATCTCGCGGTGGCGATCAGTGTGCCGCATTGCCTCAGCAGCCCGTTAGCCTCGTACAGTTCCGTCTCGGCGTTGCCGTTCGAGTGCTGCAGCTTTATTACAGTGGACTGCGTCAGATCGCTCGCCTTGTCGAGCCGGATATCGGCCTCTCGGCCATAGCGGGCGGCCATTTTCGCCAGGAGGGCCGAGGGCATGTAGTCCAAGAGAGAGTGCATTGCTTCTTGGGGACTGATGTCGGGGTTGCGTGCTCGGGTGTCGATGATGTTTCCCGCGTTGTCGTACAGGTGCCAGTTGTGGTTGGGCTGCTGCTCCCATGGTGCCACTGGTAGGTCTCCCGGTTAGGTGTTCTGTTCGGTGCGGGGTACTACGGTGGGGCCGGGGGTGGTTCAGCCGGCTCGTCGATTTTGGGGGCCTGTTCGCTCCAGGTCGTCGCGTTGTCGGACAGGTGCTGTGTCAACACCGGTAGGTGCGCCCTGACGCCGTCATCGCCGGTGCGGTCGAGCCGGGGGCGTGGTGGCACGTTGGTGGCTGGTCGTGGCCACGTCGGTGGTGGGCTGGCCTGACGGGTTGCCGATCGACTGGCTGCCCGCGTGCCCTGACCAGGAGTTCTCGGGGTAGAGGCCGACGGCCGGGAATACCTCGCCTCGGTGCTGCTGCCGGGCGTGATATGCGTCCCGCGCCATCTGATGGTCGCTCATGCCCGCCTCTTTCAGCAGCGTGATGACCGCCTGGGTTGCCTGTGCATTCCGCGTCGTTGTGGTGCGGCCCTGTTCGCCGTACGGTTTGGAGTCGATGAAGACCCCGCGACTGAGCGCCCGCCCCATTTTGATGACCAGGTCCCGAGGCAGAGCGCCGTGGATGTAGCTCGAAGGGATCTCCCGGGAACCGGTGGTCAGCGCTTCGGCTAGTGGCCTCAGCTGGTAGCGCGGGTCCGATAAGGTCGCACTCATCTCGCTGACGCTGGCGAACGCCGCGTCGCGCACCCCGCCGAAGTCCGGATGCTGCACAGCCAGCCCTCTCGCTGCTCTGACCGCCGCGCCGGCCGTCACCCGGAAGCTCGTGAGCTCAAGCATCAATTTAACCTTCTCCGAGCACTCATTGAACATCTCGGTTACGAATTTCTCGTTGTCGGTTGACGGGGCGCCGGTCTGGCGCCACCGAATCTGAACCAAGCCGAGTAGCTCGGAGGCATTATGAATCTTAACGCTCGCGGTGGCGATCGAATCTCCGCACGCCGTCTGCGTCCCGTAAGCATCGGCCAGTGCCCACGAGGACACCGCTGACGATGCCACGTCTCTCTCGGTGCCGGCCGAGTGCAGAGATATTAGAGTCATCCGCGTCATTTCGCGCGCCTTGTCGAGCTGGATAGCGGCCTCTCGGGCAGCGAATGCGGCCATTTCCGCCAGGGTGGCCGCGGGCATGTTGTCCAAGAGGCGAAGCATTGTTTCTTGGGGACTGATGTCGGGGTTGCGTGCTCGGGTGTCGACGACGTTCCCCGTGTCGTCGTACAGGTGCCAGTTGTCGTTGGGCTGCTGCTCCCATGGTGCCACTGGTAGGTCTCCCGGTTAGGTGTTCTGTTCGGTGCGGGGTACTACGGTGGG